>CALCCX010000061.1 GCA_937900165.1 uncultured Acidimicrobiia bacterium
AGCGGCATAGGGTCAGACCAGGCTTCGACCTGGGTGCTGCTGGACTTTCAGCCCAACACCACCGAGGCGGTGGCTGCAGCTCTCCCTGAGGAAATTCGGGCCCTTCTGAACGATCCCCTGACCTATTTGTGGGTGGACCCCGACAGGCGGGTATCCGTACTGTTCGCGTCGACGTTCTTGCGCTATCCGTCAACAGACCCTGTGCTCTACGAGACCGACTTGGACGCCCTCGATGTCGAACTCGACTTGGCGAACCTGGATTTCGGGTCACGGCCGGGTTTGTGGGTGTCCAGCGACAGTCTGACGTTCGCCGAGTCGCCGGTTCCAGAGGGGGGCCTCTTCCTCGCCGGGCGCCTTGGCAGTTCGCCTGGTCTTGGCGTGTATCTCGAAGGCACCGTAGGGGGTAGCCAGGTTGTGCTCCGTTGGGTGGACGGGTCGCGCTGGGAGGTGTTCGATGGCTTGGTTTCGGACATGATGATCCTGGTCAACGACGGCGGTGGCAACAACATCCGTTTTCCGGTCGCCGGTCTTGCACGATCGGAGGAGGGGTTGGCCGTCGATAGCGTCGGCGGGGACGCCGGAAGGCGAACCGTTTTCGATTTCGGGGCCAATGGGGTCTATGTCGGTGAGCCGGCCCTTGGACGCGCTGGATATCTACTGCCGGTCGGCGAGCCGCCTGAGGCACCGGTCGAACCGGCGCCGGTGATGGTCGACCTTGGCGATGTCACACTCACGATCGATGCCGGTCGGATCGAAATCGAGGATGGAGCCGGACAGGTGACGAGCCTCCTGGTGTCGGCCTACCCGTTCGGGGCCTTCGATCTTACGACCAGGTCGCTGGAACTGATCGGCTCGGAGGGCACGGTCCTGGCGAATGTGCCGATCGATGCTCTCGGCACGAGCATGGCGTTGCAGGGGTCCCAGAGGGCTCGGACCACCGGGGTCCTCTTCACGCGTGATGGAGAGCAATGGGGATGGTCGCCCCTGGTCGACGTCTTCAGTGAGAACCCGGGCCGAGTCACGGCCGCCGCAGTTGGCAATACCGACGTCTATGTCATCACTGGTAGCCAAACTGGACCGTTCGGATTCGGTTCGATCGAGCCGCGCCTCTTCGTCGGGCGTTCGATGGGGTGAACCCCTTGCGACGGCAGACTTGCTCCTGGACTGGCGAACGCCTCAAGGACTGGTCTCGGACGGCTGCATCCTCCCTTGGCTGAGTAGGTTCGCCGGCCGCGGTTGTGGACAACAGATAGTCTTGGGACGATGGGCGCGCTTCATGGGTGAGGTGGTGATCGGCGGGACGGAGGACGGCCGTCAGGAACCGCCTCGTATTGGTGCTGTTGTTGCGGTCGTGGCGGCTGTGATAGTCGGCGGGCTCGTATTGGTGAGCAATGCCGGCCAAGAGGTCATACCCGAAGAGCCGCTGAATATCGCCGCGTCAACGGCGGCGACCACGACGACCAGCACCTTGCCGCTGGACCTGGACGACGTGGTGCCGGTGGCGGCGGGCGTGACAACTGTCGAGTTCTCGATGGCCGAGTTGTTGGCCGGCCCACGATTCACCTGGACCGAGCTGGTCCTCCCTGAGGCGTTGACATCCGTTTTCGCCGTCGGAGAGCTTCGAGGAGATTTGGTCGTGATCGGTTCGACTGAGAGGCCGAACGTGTATGGCCAGGTGTCGGGAGCAGTGGTGTACGAAATGGGGGACGGCGGCTGGGGCGATCCGCTGCCGGTGTTCGGATCTGACCGCTTTACGACAGCGGCCGAGGTTGGTCCTCGCGGGCTGGTAGTCATCTCCAGCGAAGCCGGTGGATTCCGACTTGCGGCCGAAGCGAGGATCCATAGTTCGATCGGCGGTCGGTCCTGGTCGCAGACCGAGATTCGCAGAGACGGCACGGACGTGCTGGTCCGGGGCATTGGTTCTGACGATATATCGAGCTGGGTGCTCGTGCAGTTCGTGACGAATACGACTGGCTTCGTGCTCGAAGCGCTGCCAGACGAGATCCAGGATCTCATGGACGTGCCTTTCACCTTTCTGGACATCACGCCTGACGGACGAGTTTCGGTGACATCGATTTTTGATATCGAGCTATATGAGACGGACCTAGATGAACTGGGGGTGGGGTTCGATCTTACCTATCTGGACTACGGGTTATTCAATACAGGCCTTTGGGTATCCCGTGACGGCCTCACTTTCAACGAGTCTCCCGTCCCGACGGACAGCCTCCCCAATCCTGATGGCATTGGTGGCTCGTTTGGTCGTGGCGTGTACCTGACCGGTCGGAGTCTGCTCGGTTCGACCGACGGGTCGAGTTGGGAGGTGATCGAAGACTCCGTAAGCGAACAGATCGTGCAGGTCGACGGGATCGATGGAACCGTGATTGCCCAGATTGGTACTTCCGTAGCTTTGTGGTCTATCGACGTTCTTCGGGGCGACGAGCGAGTCCGTAACAACTTCCAGTTGGGCGCCGACCGTGGTCATTCCGGTCCGGCGGCAGTCGGTGCGGCCGGGTACCTGTTGCCGACCGGCGAGGTGTTGGAGAGGTTCGCCGCAGATGTTGCACCGGTCATCGTCGAAACCGGCGGTGTCACGTTCACCATCGACGGCGGTTCGGCGACTATCAACGTCGACGGTCCAGACGGCATGGCTCTCGTCCAAATCGGCCCTGACGCCTTCGGATCATTCGACGTCGCCAATCGAACGGTTGAGCTGATTGGCGGAGACGGATCCATTCTGGGCGAGGTCCCGATTGGGGCAATTGGGCAGAGCATCGCCCCACGGCTGCGAGTAGCCGATCAGACCAATGGCCTCCTGTTCACGCCGGACGGAGAACAATGGGGGTGGTCGCCCTCGGCCGATTTTCCCGGTGGCAGCCTTGGCCGGGTCAGCGTTACCGGGGTCGGCCAGACCGACGTCTATGTCGTTTCTGGCACTCCCCAGGGGCTCTATGGGCTCGGTTCGACCGAGCCACGCCTCTTCGTCGGCCAGCCGATGGGATGATCGAACAAGGGCCGAGCTCTGTGTGGGTTCAGGCGAAGTCGCGGTGGATGCGAGAGGCGGTCGGCCCTCGTTGGCCCTGGTATTTGGAGCCTGCTTCCGATGAGCCGTATGGGTGGTCGGCTTCGGTGGTCATCTGATAGAAGCTGATCTGGCCGATCTTCATCTCCGGGTAGATAGCGATCGGCAGATTGGCAACGTTGGACAGTTCGAGCGTCAGATAGCCATTGAAACCTGGGTCGACGAAACCGGCGGTCGAGTGGATCAGCAGACCGAGGCGGCCGAGCGAGGACTTGCCTTCGAGCCTCGCAACGACGTCGTTGCCGAGCCTTACCCGCTCGAAGGTCGACCCGAGCACAAATTCGCCAGGGTGCAGAACAAAAGAATCGCCGTCATCCACCTCGACCTGGGTCGTTAAATCGGGCTGGTCAGCCTTGGGATCGATGTGCGGATATCGATGGTTCTCGAACACTCGGAAAAACCGATCGACCCTCAGGTCGATGCTCGATGGCTGAACGTAGGTCTCAAGGTATGGATCGACCTCGATTCGCCCATCTGCGATCGCCTCTTTGATCGTGCGATCCGAGAAAATCACCGTCCGCTCCCTTCAGCGCTGCGGCGGCGATGGTAACTGACAGCGATGCGGCGATGTCGCCGGTTGGCCAACGACATCGAGAGCGGATGAGGGGAGTCGAACCCCCGTCTCAAGCTTGGGAAGCTCGCATTCTGCCATTGAACTACATCCGCAGGGACGGCAATTGTAGCCAGTGGCGTCCGAACGAGTTTGGGCCCGATCGGGCGGTCAGCTCACCAGACTGGCTATTCCCCAGATGCTGATTACCAGGCCAACCCCGAGCAGGAACCTTGCCCGGCCCGGCCGAAACTCACCTTCGACCTTGCTCGGGAGCTTGCCGCGTGAATGATTGATCATGGCGAGTCCGTTCCCGCCGACCAGTGCCACCCCGAGGGCGGTGATGAACTGGGCAAGCAGACTGTCGAGTCCGAGTAGTTCGACCATGATCCGTACGCTAGCGTCGCGCCGGTGGACCCGATCTGTGACGATCTTGATGCCGAGTATGAGTCACTTCACGCCCTGGTGGCGCCGCTGGATACGATTGGCTGGTCCGCACAGACCCCGGCAGACGGGTGGTCGATACATGACTCGATCGGACACCTCGCCTTTTTCAACGAAAAGGCTGTGCAGGCCCACCGAGAGCCGGAAGCGTTCGCCGCGCATCTGGCCGGCGTAGTGCAAGATCTGGATCGGTTTGACGCCGACCACCTCGAACGAATCAGGTCCTGCACTGGCCCGGAGCTCATCGATTGGTGGGAAGCCGCCCATTCAGAGTTACTGGCCGTTTATCGCGACGTCGACCCGAGGGAGCGAGTGCTCTGGTATGGGCCGGCGATGGCCGCCAAATCGAAGATCACTGCTCGACTGATGGAAACCTTCGCCCACGGCCAGGACATTGCCGATGCTCTCGGTGTCGAACGGAAGCCGACCGATCGCCTCCGTCACATATGCCATCTCGGTGTTCGCGCCCGTTCATTCGCGTACATGATCAACGAGATGCCTGCTCCCGAGACCGAGGTCTACGTCGAGCTAGGAGGGCCGGGTGGAGACGCCTGGACCTGGGGTGACCAGCTCGCCGAATCCCGGGTCACCGGGAGCGGCCTCGACTTCGCGCTCCTCGCCGTCCAGCGTCGCCATCGAATTGACACTGATCTGGTGGCAACCGGCCCCGCCGCCGAAGAATGGTTGTCGATCATCCAGGCTTACGCGGGACCGCCCGGCCCCGGCCGCCGGCCTCTCTGATTTCCGCCGCGTGTTGTGAACGATCCGTCCACACGACACCGCCCAGGATGAGTAGTCCTCCCAGCACGATGCCTGCTTGCAGCTCTTCGTCGAGGAGGACGATCCCTCCGACCAGCCCGACTATTGGCACCAGGTAGCCGACCAGGCTGGCCTTCGAGACGCTGACGGTCTCGAGCAACCAGAAGAAGATGATGAACGGGACAGCGCTGCCGAACACCGCCAGGTAGCCGAGAAAGAGCCAGCCACGCAACGAGATGTCGTCAGGCAGGCCCTCGACCACCAACATCAAGCCAGTCAGAATGAACCCTCCGAGCAAGTGCTGGATGGCTGCCATCTCCACGAGCGAGTAGCTGCCGGCCTCACGCTTCGCGACGATGGAGCCGGCCGAGATTGCGAGAACACCCAGCACTGCCAATCCCGCTGCCAGGAGAGGCCGACCTCCCTGGGTTAGCCCGGAATCGCCGGAAGAGACGACGACGGTGACCCCTACCAGGGCCAGCGTCAGACCCGCCACGGTCATTGGTGTGAGGTGTTCTCCTGGAACGAAACGGTGGGCCATGACCGCGGTTCCCAGAGGGATCAGTGATGCGAACAGGCCGATGAATCCGACCGAGGCGTACAGGTAGGCGATCGTAAAGAAGACGAAGGGGAGGGCCAGTTGTGAAATCCCTATGGTGAATCCGAGCCGGTAGACGCGTCGTTCCCGGGTGAGTGGACGCTTTCTGATGATCAGCGCGGCGTAGATGACGCCGGCCCCTAGCAACGCCCGGATGGCGACCACTGCAAATGGCTCGATACCCTCTGCCAGAGCGGCGCTGGTGGCAATTCCCCCTGTACCGAAGCCGATCGCAGCCGCGATGATCCCACTCCACGCTCTTCTACTCATCGAAGGACTGTATGACCCAACCGTCGCTAGCTGGTCGATCTGCGTCGATTGACATGGGGCTACTCTCAACTGATGCTTGAATTTCCCGATCCCGGACCGGCGTCTGTCGAGGTCGAAGCGGGCGAGGTCAGCGACGGCTACCGGTTGGAGACCTGGCGTTATGAAGGCACGACCGGCGACCGGGTGGCTGCAGACATCACCTTTCCAACCGCGGTCGATGCCCGCATAAGGGCGGCGGTGTTCACGATCGGCGGTTCTACAAAGGTGCTGGTCGAAGAACAGGTCCCCCATATGGTGGAGCTCCTGGATCCCCTACTCAGCGTCACCGATCCGGTTGCCTACGCACCTGGTATCGGGACCAAGCCGGTGCTGCAAATGAACGTCAGAGGTGACGACGTGTTCAGCGACGAGAGCGCTACTGCTCTGTTCGACTCCTTTCCAGGACCCAAGACCCATGTGTTCTTCGGCGGGGTGCACTCGGAGTGGGAAGACGGAGATATCCAGTACGCAAGAATATTCGATTTCGTTGCTTCACAACTTCGAGTATCCGACCCGGATAGTCATTCTGTCCGGCGGGGCTCTCCGGTCGCTCCCTACACTCCGTCACCGTATGGCCAATAGTTCACCCATCGTCGCCTCGAAGCGGGCGGATACAGCGAGCGAACCGACTCCTGCCGTTCCCATCAAGCCGACGGCCACGATGGCAGAGCGAACCGAGGCGGACAGGAACCTCGGTGGCTGACGCATCCGCGCCGGCCTCCTCGGCGAATCTCGGGCCGGGGTTTGACATGCTCGCGCTGGCTCTCGATCAGCGTTGCCGGGTTACCGCCGAAATCGGCGACGATTGGTCGATCACCCATTACGGTCCGGAGCGGTACGAGGGGGGCAACGGAGAAGACGCAGTTCTCACCGCGGCCCAGCGAATGTCCAGCGTGCCCCTGGTGCTCGAGGTCAGAAGCGAGATCCCATTGAGTAGGGGATTGGGATCGTCCGCAGCAGCCCTGGCTGCGGGAGCGATGGCGGCTGGAAGGGCGGCAGGCGCCGATCCATCACAACATGATGTTTTTCGGTTGGTGGCCGACTTCGAAGGTCACCCGGACAACGCGGCCGCGGCGGCTTTCGGTGGTCTGGTTGCGGTTTCGGGGCCGCGTGTGTTGGATTTGGACCTGTCGGGGCGGTGGCGGCTCTTGGTTGGAGTGCCCGGCGATCCTCTTCCAACCAAGGATGCGCGTTTGGTGCTGCCCGATCAGATCGACATGGCAGCGGTCTCGCGTTCCCTTGGTCGGGTGGTTGCGTTGGTCGAGGGGCTCAGAACAGGAGATATCGACACCCTTGGCGCAGCGGGAGGTGACGAGTTGCATGAGGCTCCTAGGGCGGACCTGAATCCAGTGGTTGGCAGGCTCGCGGCTTGCGCGATCGAGGCAGGCGCTGCCCACGCGGCTTTGAGCGGGTCCGGCCCTTCGGTGCTTGCCTTTACTCACGAATCGCGGCTCAAAGAAGTTTGTTCCGCCATGGAGGCAGAAATCGATGGGGGGGGAAGGGTGCTGGCGCTCAGCCCGGATCGGTTGGGTGTGATCTGACCGAGTCGACCCCGATGCAGGATTGGCGTCCCCCTGCGACGATGGCGCCGACAACCTATCCGGGCAAGATTCCGCCCGGCGACTTTCTGTTGGCCGATGGACGGGTCGAACATCTGCCCCTCTGGTCGATGGGACTTCGGTTGGCCGAGTTGGGTGCTGCCTCCCTTGGTGAGCGGTCGGCGGTTCTCGCTGTCGGCTCGAACGCGTCTCCGGCTCGGCTCTCGGATAAGTGTGGTTTCGAAGCCGTCGTTCCGGTGGCCAGAGTGGATGTAGCAGGCTGGGCAGCGGTCTACTCGGCCCACATTGCGGTCTATGGGAGCATCGCCGCAACCCTTTGGGTCGATTCGAGGTCCACGACTTCTCTAGCCGTGGTGTTTCTCGATCGAGGTCAGCTTGCACTGGTCGACGCGACGGAACCGAACTATCGAAGAATCGACCTCGGACCCTTGGTCGATGGATGGGAGGGCACTGTCACCGGATACGTCTCCCGGCGAGGCGCCGTTAGCTTCGATGGGCAACCGATTCGACTCGTCGAATTGGCGGCCCAATCACCGCTGCGAGCCATGACTCAGATTGAGATGTTGGACGAGATCGCGGCTGGATCCGGGTTGGCCTCACATGGCGCGGACCTCGCGGCAGCCGTGGCCGATGGCGCCATTGAACCTGCGCAGGTCACCGATTGGCTGGCCGACGGAAGGTCTCTGCCGACACCAATCGGTTGACCTTTGCAACGGCCCAGCTTGCGATATCGCTGAGGAGTCGCGACACTTTCACCTGCAAGGTCCACTCCAGAAGGTTTTGAATGGGTTCTCTCGTCAAGAAACGCCGCAAGAAGATGAGCAAGCACAAGTACCGCAAGCGCATCAAGGCGAATCGACACAAGAAGAATCGTTAGCCCGATTCCAAAGAAGAACCGATAGCGTGCCACGGCACGCTATCGCCGCGTCCGGGGCCTGGCACCAGTGAAGGTGTGTTTGTCGTTCGCCCCCGGTTCGAAGGTCATGGGAGAGCGCGAAAAGATGTCACCCAGGGTGGTCGCGCGATGGCTAGGTTCGGCCAGCACGTATTGGTCTGGGGTGGCCAGATTGCCCAGGGAGGAATAGTTCTCGTGACATTCGTCGGATTGTTTTCTGTGTCGTCAGGTGGTCGAATTTCGCGACCTGTCATTGTTGCCCTTGTGTTTGTGATGGTGGCCTTCACCACGATCGTGCCGGCCTCGCCTGCCCAGGCCGTAGGAGAAAACGTATTCATCTCCGAACTTCACTATGACAATGCGGGCGCAGATGTTGGTGAGTTTGTGGAGGTGACCGGCGAGGCAGGGGCAGATCTGACTGGCTGGTCCCTGGAACTCTACAACGGCAACGGAGGAGCGTCATACGGCACAGTCGCCCTGGCTGGGGTGCTAGCCGATCAGGGTGGCGGATTCGGTACCGCCAGTGTGGATGTATCGGGATTTCAGAACGGCGCCCCAGATGGTGTCGCCTTGGTGGATGACGCCGGTATCGCGGTCGAGTTTCTGTCCTATGAGGGCACCATGACTGCGGTGGGCGGTCCCGCAGATGGCATGCTGAGCACCGACTTGGGCGTCTCCGAGACCGGAACCACTCTGGTCGGGGACTCTCTTCAGCTCGTCGGTGGCGTGTGGACGGGACCGCTGGCAAACACCAGGGATCAGCTCAACGAGGGTCCACCTGCTCCGCCGACCGTGTTCATCGCCGAGATTCACTACGACAACACCGGCGCGGATGCGGGTGAGTTTGTTGAGGTGGAGGGCGACGCCGGTACCGATTTGGCCGGTTGGAGTGTCGTTTTGTACAACGGCAACGGTGGCGCCGAGTACGCGACGATCGATCTTTCTGGCACTATCGATGACGAGTCCGGCGGTCAGGGCGCGCTCGAGTTTTTTGAGTCCGGTATTCAGAATGGCGCGCCGGATGGGCTGGCCCTTGTCGACGTCGGCGGCAATGTCATCGAGTTCTTGTCCTATGAAGGTTCGTTTACGGCGGTTGGCGGACCCGCGGATGGCATGACCAGCACAGACATCGGGGTGGCTGAGGGCAGCTCGACCGCAATCGGTGAGTCGCTCCAGCTCATCAGTGGCGTGTGGACCGGGCCGGCAGTCGAATCGCCAGGCGACCTCAACACCGCGCCCCCTCCGACCGTGTTCATCGCTGAGATTCACTACGACAACGACGGCGCTGATGTGGGTGAGTTTGTTGAGGTGGAGGGTGATGCGGGGACCGATCTGGCCGGTTGGAGTGTTGTTTTGTACAACGGCAATGGTGGGACGGTGTATTCGACGATCAGTTTGTCCGGTGTCATCGATGATGAGTCTGGTGGTCAGGGTGCGCTCGAGTTTTTTGAGTCCGGGATTCAGAACGGGGCGCCGGATGGGTTGGCTCTGGTTGATGATGGTGGCGCGGTCATCGAGTTCTTGTCCTATGAAGGTTCGTTCGATGCGACGGATGGGCCTGCGGTTGGTCTGACCAGCACAGACATCGGCGTTGTGGAAACCAGCACGACTCCGGTCGGCCAATCGCTCCAGCTCGTCTCCGGTGTGTGGACCGGACCGGCAGTCGAATCGCCTGGCGATCTGAATTCGGCAGTGGCGACTCCGGCTCTGATCAGCGAGGTTCAGGGCCCGGGAACGGCCAGCCCGCTGGTCGGCCAGACCGTGATGATCGAGGGCGTCGTTGTCGGTGACTTCCAGGCGATTTCTACAAATGACCCGACCGATGAGCCTCTGGACGGCTTCTTCGTCCAGGAGGAGGACGCGGATGCCGACGCCGATCCGCTGACCTCTGAGGGCATTTTCGTGTTCGCACCAGGAGCCGTCGACGTCAACGTCGGCGACCAGGTGCAGGTCACTGGATTGGTGGTCGAATTCTTCGACCTGACCGAGATCTCGTTTCCAACTGATGTGACAATTGTGTCTTCAGGTAACCCCGTTCCAACTCCGGCCACACCGAGCGTGCCCACCGCGGTGGGAGACCCGGCCGTCGACTGGGAGGCGATCGAAGGTATGGGTGTGGCCTTCAGCCAGACGCTCTATGTCACGGGCATGTTCCCGCTGGGAGCGTTCGGTGAATTGCAGCTCTCGGCGACTGGTCCCCAGGACCATCCGAATCAGACGAACCCGGTCGGCTCCCAGGCAGCCATCGATCAGCGGCAGCTCAACCTCGACTCCCGGGTCATCCTCGATGACGGCGAGAACGAGAACGAGAGCTTCTCCACCGGGATCGCCACCTGGACGCCGGAGCCAACCCCCTACCTCCAGGCGCCAGAGGGCACGCTGCGGACCGGTGACACGGTGACCAACCTCGCAGGTGTGGTTCACTATTCGTTCGGGGAGTACGAGGTCCAACCGGTGAACGCGGTTGATCCCCTTGACCCAGACGGGGCTGTAACAGTCACCCGCGTCGAGCCCCGTCCTGGGGTTCCTGATGTCGGCGGCACGCTCCAGGTGGCAACCTTCAACGTCCTCAACTACTTCACCACTATCGACACCGGCGGAGCCCTCTGCGGTCCACCTGGGTCTGAGCAGGGGTGTCGGGGTGCAGATACGGCCCAGGAGTTCGAGGATCAGGCCGCCAAGATCGTCGATGCCATCATCGATCTCGATGTAGACATGCTCGGGCTGACCGAGATCGAAAACAACGCTGGCGTAGCCGTCACTGATCTCGTGTCCAGGCTGAACGGCGACCCGGACGCAACCAGGACGTACGGATACGTCGACACTGGCTACATCGGAACGGATGCGATCACGGTTGCCATGATTTATGACACCGCGACGTTGGTGCCTGCCGGTGGCTTCGCGATTCTCGACAGCTCTGTCAGCCCTGCGTACATCGACGACAAGAACCGGCCGACCCTCGCCCAGACGTTCCAGGAGATCGCCAGTGGCGAGACGATGACGGTGGCCGTCAGCCATCTGAAATCCAAGGGCTCGGCTTGTACCGACGTGGACAACCCTGGCGATCCGGCGTTTGGTGTCGCCCCCTACGGGGCAGGCGTCGACGTCGACGATCCCAATTTCCAAGGCAACTGCAACCTGACGAGGACTGCGGCCTCAACAGTGCTCGGCCAGTGGATCGCTTCGAACCCGACAGGTACGGCGAGCGACAATCTGCTGATCCTCGGTGACCTGAACTCGTACGCCAACGAGAGATCGGAAGAGCACACGTCTGAACTCCAGTCACACTGATATATCTCGTATGCCGTCTTCTGCTTGAAAAAAAAAAAAAAAAAAAAACCAATAAAAACAAAAAAAAAAATAACAAAAAATATAAAAAATATAAAAAATTTAATAATAAGAACACTATGTAGAAACACAAATGACTCATATATATTGT
>CALCCX010000062.1 GCA_937900165.1 uncultured Acidimicrobiia bacterium
ATAGGTATAGATGAGAGAATGGAAATACGATATGATTTATGAGTTACTTTATAATTTGTTTTTTTTTTTTTTTTTCAAGCAGAAGACGGCATACGAGATATATCAGTGTGACTGGAGTTCAGACGTGTGCTCTTCCGATCTCTGTCCCCACATATCGAGATCGCCTACCCATTTTTCTTCTGGTCGGGTCGACAGGTCGGCTTCGAATTCTTCGAAGCCGAAGTCGCGCAAGAGCGAGAGCACGAAGTCGAGATGCATGGCCAACTCCCCTGCGAGCTGATCCGAGGTACAGAAGGTGTGCGAGTCGTCCATGGTGAAGCCCCTGGCCCTCATCAGTCCGTGTACCACGCCGGACATCTCGTTGCGATATACAGTGCCCAGCTCACCGAACCGCAAGGGTAGATCCCGGTAGGAGCGGGCGGCCGAGCGATAGATCATCACGTGGAACGGGCAGTTCATCGGCTTGACCCGGTACTCGTCCGAACCATCCATCTCCATGCCCGGGTACATGAGATCCGCGTAAAAATCGAGATGACCAGATGTCTGCCACAGGTCGGCCTTGGCGAGGTGCGGTGAGTAGACGAAATCGAACCCGTACTGTTCGTGAATCCGGCGGCTGTAGTCCTCGATCTGCTTGCGCAACATTCCGCCGTTCGGGTGCCACACCGCCAGCCCGCTGCCCAACTCCTTAGGGAAGGAGAACAGGTCGAGCTCGCGACCTAGCTTGCGATGGTCGCGCTCCTCCGCCTCTTCGAGGCGATGCAGATGCTCCTTGAGAGCCTTGGCAGACTCCCAGGCGGTGCCGTAGATCCTTTGAAGTTGAGGCTGCTTCTCGTCTCCCCGCCAATACGCGCCTGCCGACCGGAGCAGCTTGACCGCCTTGAGGCGTCCGGTCGAAGGCACATGTGGGCCTCTGCAGAGATCAACGAACCCGTTGTTGCGGTACACAGAAACGACATTGCCGCCCTCGACCTCCGAGCTTTCCACCGATTCGATGATCTCCATCTTGAAGCGATGCCCCGCGAACACCACCAGGCCTTCTTCCCGCGTCATTTCTTCGCGCACAAACGGCTGATCAGCTTGGATGATCCTGGCGATCTCGACCTCGATGGGCCCGAGGTCCTCGGGGGTGAAGGGACGCCCGATGTCGAAGTCGTAGTAGAAACCGTCGGTGATCGAAGGGCCGATCGCAAAAGTAGCGCCCTCATGGAGCTTCAGGACCGCTTGGGCGAGGACATGAGCGGCGGAGTGCCTAATCACTGAGCGTCCCTCGTCGGACGAGTCGGTCACAACCTCGAGAAGGCCATCTCGAAGTAGCGGGCGGGTCAGATCGAGCAACTCCCCGTCGAGCTTGACGGCTACGGCGGCTTTGGCAAGCCGGGCTCCGATCGACTCGGCTACATCGAGACCGGTAGAGCCGTCCGCATGTTCGACGACTGTTCCATCTGGGTAGGTGATCTGGAGTGACATGTCCTCGGATTCGTCTTGGTGGCGGTAGGCTAACCGTGTAGCGATCCGCCTTGTTTCTATTATTCGCCCATGGGAGCTCATATGGAGGAAGTGCTCCAACGTTTGACCGGTACCGGCCGAAATCAGCTTCTCAGCCAAGGCTCTAATACGTACTACCGGGTCTGGACCGATGCCGCCAGCACCGTCGTCAAGTTCTACGGAACCACAAGCCAATACCGCCGTGAGCATCGGGCCCTCGAATCGTTGGCAGGTATACCCGGCCTTCCCACCATCGTGGATCAGGGTCTCGAGGAGGCCACCGCCTGGGTCCAGTTTCTCGACGCAGGTAGGTGGTCGCTGGCCACGATGCCTGAGAACACGGGCGCGGCTAGGCTCGCCGGCGAGATTCTATTCGGCGTCCACGAAGCCGGCTCAGAGTCGCTTTCCAACCTGTCAGGAGGCATGGATCAGGCCTGGATTGCCGCCGACTACGTGTCAACATTCGAACGCCTGAGCCGCTACAGACGCCGCCTCCATATTCCGGCCGAATTGGTAAGTCGAGCAATCGCCGCGCCTCCTCCGGTGGCCACCGAACCCGCGGCCGCCCACGCCAAACCTCATCCGCGCAAGTTTGTGGTTGCAGACGACGGATCGGTAACGCTGATCGACTGGTCTTGGTGCACCCTCGCGCCTCCGGAGTGGGACTACTCGCTGGCCGTGTGGGAGACCGCGCTCAACGTCGGATTCGACGCATCAGACGCTCTGGCGGGCGGCTACGGGCAAAAGATGAGCGACGAGGCCTTACAGCCCTGGATCGTCTACCACTCCGGGATGCTGCTACTCAGCCAGGCCGAAACCCGCGACGGGCCGATGGATGACCTAGCTCCCGTGGTGGCTCAGCTTTCAGCTCTCGTTTAGCCTGGACCCGCCGGGTTGGGGCGGATCGCTGGGCGCGGTATCCAGCTTTCGGGTGTAGAACCGATGGGTTTCGCGTGGGTGAAATCCTATTGCCTCGTAGAGCCGAATCGCCGGCGCGTTTGACATGTCGACATGGAGCGCAGCCGTTTTGACTCGCCTGCGCGCATACAAGTCCCAGAGGCCGTCCAAGGCTATGGCCTTGCCTAAACCTTTGCCTTGCAGAGCAGGCGACGAGGCAATCACGTAGATTTCTCCGGATCTCGGACTGCTCAGCTTCGTCCAGTTGAACGCAACCAACTCGCCATTCGACCAGGCCATCCGCAATCCCAAAGGGTCAAACCATTCGTACGAAAAGCGTTGTTCCAGATCTCGCCGACTCCATCCTCCTTGTTCCAGATGACCGCTGAAGGCCTCGTTGTTGAGTTCGAGCCACGCCGACTCATCCTTGCCTAGCCGAAACCCTCTGACGGTTGTGCCGGACGGGAACTCGGCACCCCCTCCAGGGGGAAGCGTCATTTCCATGCGAACCAGAGACCTCGCCAATTCCCAACCATTCATCGACGAAACCAACTCGGCCACATCATCGGTGTGAACCCAAAGGCCTATTTCGGCAAACCCACGCGCGGCCGATCTCTCTGCCAACTCGCCTAGAAGCAGCTTCGCACACCCACCGGCCCGGTGATTTGGCGCCAGGGCCAATTCGACGCTCAGGACGGCTCCGTTCGGGATCGCATGCACGTATCCACACAGCTCACCATCTGCCGCCAAGATCCCGAAAGACTCCACCATTGGGACTCGACCGAGGTCATGTAGCGAAGTCTCCCCGAGTGGGCTGGTGCCTCCATCGAATTTGGTGGCCACGCCAACCAAATCGTTGATGATCCCCACATCTTCGGGATAGCGGGCAGAACGAACATGCATCCGGGCGATGGTAGAACGTGTGCCCAGAACTGGGCCGATCCCAAATCAAGGACACAACCTCGTTTAGCCTGGTGAGAATGTCTCGTGTAGGTCTTGTCTTGGGAGGCGGCGGAATCACCGGCGCCGCGTATCAGCTGGCGGCGTTGATGACGATCGAGTTGGCCACCGGATGGCACGCCAACGACGCAGAGGTGGTGATCGGCACTTCTGCCGGTGCGACGGTCGCCGCTTCGGTACGGAGTGGGCGCCTTGACCTGGACACGCTGGTAAAGAACGGCGAAACAAGGGTCGACGTCGCAGCCAGAATTCATCAAGCCGTTTTCCGCAAGGGTGGGCGGCGCGACATCGCGAAGTGGATTCGGCACGGCGTGGCGCGGTCAATCAGATCCCCTGGGCTCACCTTCGCCCTCGGGACACCTGCGCCTTACGATGCCGGGGCCATTGGGGAATGGGTATGTGACCAGGTTGGAGACGACGCGGCTTTTTCTTGGCCAGATCGCCCCACTGCGGTCGTCGCATATGACATCGCCGCCAGACACAGGACGGCATTCGGGACGGTCGGCGCCCCAAAGGTATCGTTGTTCGATGCGGTCTCCGCCAGCTGCGCGATCCCGCTCGTGTTCAACCCTCATGTGATCAAGGGCCGCCGCTATGTCGACGGCGGCGTAGTGTCCGGCACGCACGCCGACCTCGTCCTGGGGTCGGATCCTCCCCTCGACTTCTTGCTGATCATCCCCCCGATGGCAGAGTCCGAAAGACGCCCTGGCGCACACCTGTACGAGGGAATCTTTGACCGGGTTGGCGTCAAGGCACTGAATGAAGAGATCGGCAGAATCCGTGCCACATGGCCGGAAATCGAAATTCTGGTGCTACGCCCGCCTTCAGGAGCGCTTTCGGCAATGCGCCCCAATCCGATGAATGCAGCAGCCGCGGTACCGACGTTCATACGCACCTTGGCAGGCCTTCGGCATCGCCTCGCCACGCCGGACGTTTGGCCGATGTTGGAACGGCACCTCGCCACTGCCGATGACCTGAGCGAACCGCTGGGAAGGCCCGCCTGACCAGGTGTTAGGCCCCCTCCGCCCACACCGACCGCGTGCCTGGATGTTTCCGGCCATCACAGTTGTTACCAGTGCAGACCCGCCAGGCACGGTAGGATTCACTGGCCAGGGGCCAGATCACTTAACTTCGGAGAGCCGCATGACGCCTACCGGAGGGCAAGAGCCCCCCGACCAGAGCCCAGATCCGGGTCCCGAGCGTCCAACATCTTGGCGCGACACGGTCCATCCTGCCGAGCCGATCCCTGTTTCAGATGCAATGGTCTCGCCGAAATCAGACGGCGAATCGGATCCGCCGGACGGGCCGAGCTGTCACATATGCGGAGTCACCAGCCATGCAGCCGCGTCATACTGCCTGAACTGTGGCGTGCAGCTTCACTCCGCCTCCGACCCGGATGCCGACCACAACGCCGACCCGGATGGCGACGATCCGAACCACACCACTTCTCAGCCCGAATCGGTTGCTTCGGACGGGTTCATCGATCCGGACGACTTCGTGGCGCGCCAGGCCAGACACTCTTCTCAAGAGCGCCCCGGCTCAGGCCCCAACACTGAATCAATCGACGTCGAAAGAGAAGAACGAGATACCCAACGCACCCTTCGGGTAGCGCTCGGGGCGCTGATGGTGGTTGCCGCATTGACCCTCTTCGTTGTGACCTTTGGCGACCGAGGCGATCCACCTGTCGATGATGGACCAAGTACGACTCTGACAGCTATCGACGCCGAAACACGGTATCGAGACCTTGTCTCGAGCCTCGCCGTCCGGGTCGATCAACTTCGCGACGAGGCAGGAGTGGCCAACGATCAGTGGGACAACGGCACCGCTGACTATGCGGACACGCTGTCCAGGTTGCAATCATTGGCGGCGTCGAGCCTCCCACTTCAAGCAACGGTAGACGAGTCGGAGGCGCCGTCAGCCGCAGACCTGACCCTCAAGGCCCGATTGGTGGCCTTGGCGGCAACGCTCGCCGAGTCCGCCAACGAGATGGTCGCCGGCCTTGAATCTCCTGACACGGGCGAAGCCCGCCGCGCTGCCATGACCCGCTACGACGCTGCGGCTGCCGAATTTTCAACCGTCGCGGAGACGATCCTGCAGAATATGGCGAACTCAGACGAATAGTGCGGAAAAAGAAAACACCCCAAGCCGGGACCCATGTAGCTAGCGTTGAATCCGCACGGTCAAGGGAGGTATTTCATGCGTCGTACCGTTAGAGGCCTTCTGGCCAACAAGACAGGAGACGTCTGGTCGGTCACCCCGGGCGACTCGGTTCTCGACGCCCTGCGACTGATGGCCGACAAGAACATCGGAGCGCTGGTGGTTGTCGACGAGAGCGGGGGCCTCTGCGGGGTGATGTCGGAACGCGATTATGCCAGGAAAGTGATTCTCGAATCTCGAGCGTCGGCTGAAACTACCGTCGAAACGATCATGACCAGTGAGGTTACGACGGTTGACTCTCAGACAACGGTAGACCGCTGCATGGAGCTCATGACCAACGGCAAGTTTCGCCACCTCCCGGTCGTCGACGACGGCAAGCTCGTAGGCCTGGTATCGATTGGCGACGTCGTTCGCTCGGTTATCGAAGGCCAGCAGTCATTGATCGTCGATCTCGAAGGCATGATCGTCCGCTAGGACGCTGTTGATTTATTCGCTGGTTTCGGGTGCTCGCGTTGGTGGTCGTGTTGTGTGAGACTGCGCGTCATGCAGGGTATGAACAGTCCGAATCGTGTGTTGTTGGACGCTGAGGCGTTG
>CALCCX010000063.1 GCA_937900165.1 uncultured Acidimicrobiia bacterium
TCGTGGTGTTGCTTTGCTGTATCACATAGGTACATATGTGCTGTTCGGAATTTTTCCTGCTGCTTGTTTTTTGTTTTTTTTTTGTATTTTTTTTGTTGTTTTTATTTTTTTTTTCAAGCAGAAGACGGCATACGAGATATATCAGTGTGACTGGAGTTCAGACGTGTGCTCTTCCGATCTCACCAGCGACCGTGCCCACGCACGCATCATCAGCATGGACTTGTCAGCGGTCAGGCAATATCCGGGCGTGGTCAGGGTCATAACGGCCGACGCTATTCCCGGCAGTAACGACATCAGCCCGGTGCACATGCACGACGAGCCCATACTGGCCGATACGCTGGTCGAATTTGCCGGACAACCCTTGTTTGCGGTGCTTGCAGAAACCCGCACTGCTGCCCGGCACGCGGTACGGCTGGCCTCGGTTGAATATACAGAACTGCCGGCCATCCTGGATATCGAAACGGCTCTGGCCGAAAAATCCTACGTGCTGGAACCGCACAGCATGCAGCGGGGTGATGCGCCAACAGCCCTGGCAGCAGCAACAAACCGTCTGCAGGGTGAAATAACCACCGGCGGGCAGGATCATTTCTATCTGGAAGGACAGGTATCGATGGCGCTGCCGCAGGAGGACGGCGATATGCTGGTGCTGACGTCATCCCAGCACCCCAGTGAGGTGCAGGCACTGGTCGCGCGCAGCCTCGGCAAGCCGGAACATGCCGTGACCGTGGAAGTGCGCCGTATGGGCGGCGCCTTTGGCGGCAAGGAAACCCAGGCCGCGCAGTGGGCGGCGATTGCCGCACTGCTGGCCAATGCCAGCCAACGCCCGGTCAAGCTGCGGCTGGACCGCGATGACGACATGCGCAGCACCGGCAAGCGGCATGATTTCCTGATCCGCTACGACGTGGGTTTCGATGCGCAGGGGCGTATCGAAGGTATCGAGTTCATGCATGCTTTGCGTTGCGGCCTGTCTGCCGACCTGTCCGGGCCGATCGCCGATCGCGCCATGTTCCACAGCGACAATGCCTATTACCTGCCGCACGTCAGCATCACTTCCTACCGCTGCAAGACCCACACCGTTTCTAACACGGCTTTCAGGGGGTTTGGCGGCCCGCAGGGCATGCTCGGCATCGAACGGGTGATCGACGCGATTGCTCACCAGCTCGGCCTGGACCCGTTGGCGGTGCGCCGGGTCAACCTGTACGGCTTGAATAAACGCAATGTCACGCCCTACCGGATGGTGGTCAAGGACAATGTCCTGCACGAATTGATCACGGAACTGGTGGAATCATCCGACTATCTTCAAAGGCGTCAACAGATCAGTGAATACAACCGGCAAAGCCCGGTCATCCGCAAGGGCATTGCCCTGACGCCGGCCAAATTCGGCATTTCTTTTACCACCACATTTCTGAACCAGGCCGGTGCGCTGGTACACGTCTACAAAGACGGCAGCGTGCACCTCAACCACGGCGGCACCGAGATGGGCCAGGGCTTGATGATCAAGATCGCGCAGATCGTTGCCGATGAATTTCAGATCGACCTCAAGCACATCAAGATCAGCGCCACCAATACCGGCAAGGTGCCCAACAGTTCCGCAACCGCCGCTTCGGCCGGCACCGATATGAACGGCATGGCAGCGCAGGCCGCCGCACGTAAAATCAAAAAGCGCCTGGTCAAATTTGCTGCCAAAAAATTCAGTGCCAAAAATTCCAGTGTTGATAAGGCTGATATCCGCTTTATCGACAACCGGGTGCAAGCCGGCAAGCAGTCCATCAGCTTTGCCGGGCTGGCAGAACAGGCATGGCGGGCCAGAATCTCCTTATCAGCAACGGGTTTTTACAAGACACCGAAAATCCACTACGACATTGAAACTTTCAGTGGCCGGCCATTCCTGTACTTTGCCTACGGTGCTGCGGTCTCCGAAGTTGAGATCGACTGCCTGAGCGGCGAACACCGCATCACCCGCGTCGATATCCTCTACGACGCCGGCAGGTCATTGAACCCGGCCATCGACATCGGCCAGATCGAAGGTGGCTTCGTGCAGGGCGCAGGCTGGCTGACCAGCGAGGAACTGTGCTGGGACGCCAAAGGCCATCTGAGCACGCATGCGCCGTCGACCTACAAGATACCCACCGTGGGTGATATGCCCAAGGTATTCAATGTCAAAATCTGGGACGAGGGAAGAAACAGGGAAAAGACCATCCACCGCTCCAAAGCGGTGGGCGAGCCACCGCTGATGCTGGCGATCTCCGTGCACAGCGCGATCAACCAGGCCATTGCCGGCCAGCTGAACAGTGCAAGCCTGCCATCGTTAAACACCCCGGCTACACCGGAGACCATCCTCAACTGCCTGAGTAACGCCAGGGAGGAAAACTGACCATGGAAGCGCACCTGACGATGTGGCTGGGCCTGCTGATCCGCTGGGCGCATTTTATCTTCGGCATTGCCTGGATCGGCGCGTCGTTTTATTTCAACTGGCTGGAAAACCACCTGCAACGCCAGCAACGGCCCGATGGCATCGCCGGTGACTTATGGGCGATGCACGGCGGCGGTTTCTATTACCTGAAGAAATATGCCGTGGCGCCAAAGCAACTGCCGCCTGCTTTGCACTGGTTCAAATGGGAAGCCTACTGGACCTGGCTCAGCGGCATGGCACTGCTGATCATCGTGTTCTACCTGAATGCACAGACCTATATGCTCAAGCCGGGTGGCACCGGTATAACGCCGGTGATCGCGGTGTCTATCGGTGTCGGTTCGCTATTGGCAAGTTGGGTGTTTTATGACCTGCTGTGCCGCTCGGCCGAAGGTGACCATGTGGCGGTCGAGATCAAGCGGCGCGGAGAGATGGATGGGGTCGAACAACTGACCCGCTACCTCGATCGAATGTCCAACGATTCCAGGCTCCATCCATTGCGAGGCATCTTCGCTGCTCAGCTGATCGCCCCCCAGGCCAAGGTTCTGGCAGAGGCGAGGGGCATCAAATGTGTGGAAGTCGACTACGACGACCTGAGAGGCACCCCTTCCAACGAACTCCGCCTCTTCTAGTCGCGACTATCAGCCCCCGCGGGGAGGAGAGAGGTGGTGCAGGTACTTCTGACAACAACATCTGTCCCCCCGGACGGGCGAACCCTGCGGGTTCGATAGGTACGAGCCGTTCGTTTGGGGGTGACGAGGCCTCGACTTCGTCGAGATCAGCTTGCGAGCGGAGGGGGGCACCGAACCCGCGCAAGTATGCCGGCTGGTGGGTTGGACCGGCAGCAAGTACTCATGGTCAGAACCGCCCCCTCCGGCGGCGAAAAATGACTCGCCGCCACCTCCCCCAACTGTCCGGCTCGTTCCTCACCGCACGGGGGAGGAGATGTAACCCCGACGAAGTCGGGGCGGGCACTCTTGCCGCAAACATGGACTTGCGCGCCGACCTGAACCAGCACAATCGTCTGTAGCTGCCGTTCGCTTTGCTCACTAACAGAGTTGCTTCGCAACTCTCGGCTTACCAGTACGTTTCTCGGACGTCGTTCACGTCGTAGCCGAAGGCTTCTTTGCCGATATACCACAGGCACTCGTCGCTCTTGGCCGGCATCAGGCCACAGCATCTGATGTCGCGGTAGTAGCGCTCCAGCGGCAGGTGTTTTGAGATGGTGGAGCCGCCGCAGATGCGGATGGCATCGGATGCGATACGCGGGCCGTACTCGCCGACGAAGAACTTGGCGCGGTGAATGGCGGCATTAGTCGTCGGCGAACCTGGATCGCTCAGCACCTGGCGAGCAGCCGAGTAAGTGAGCTCGCGAGAGGCTTCGACGAGCACGCTCAGCTCGCCTATCCGGTGGCGGAGCATCTCGTTTTCGATCATCGGAGTGCCGGTGCCGTGCATCTTCTTGGCGCCCATGTACTCGACGACAAAATCATAGGTCGCTTCGATGATCCCGAGGTACGCGGCCGTGAATCCCCCAACAACCCAATGCGGTTCGGCGGCCAGCTTTTGCATCACAAGACCTTCGATCCCAAGGAACAGACGATCAGAGGGGACCTGGCAGTCATCGAGGTACATGTTGTTCGAGACCGTGCCTCGCATGCCCATGGTGTCCCACATCTCCTCGATGCGGACTCCAGGGTCTGACTCCTTCACCACGATCCAACTCACCGTCGCAACTTCGCCGGTCCGTTTTTCCTCCGGGACCAACGCCACCACGTAGTAGTCGGCGTTGCCGGACATCGACACGAAGCTCTTCTTGCCGTTGATCACGAACCCGTCGTCGACCCTGGCGTATTTCGTCGAAAGCGAGCCGGGGTGGAAACCGGCTCCTGGTTCGGTCAGTGAGGCCGCGAACAGCTTTCCATCCATTGCCTCGGCGAAGGCCCAGTCGCGGAACTCGTTCATTCTCTTGCCGTGGCGCCCGCCGACATCGCTGACGTCGAGTTCGGCCAGCATGCCGATGACGATGTTATGCATGTTGAAGCCGACCGCGGTCGAGCCGTCCCCTCTGGCCAGGCGGCCGGCTGCACGCGTGTAGTCGTAGAAATCGGCGCCCATGCCGCCATGGCTCTCCGGCACCATCAGCCCGAACAGGCCAGCCTGGCGGAGATCGTCGAAGTTCTCCACCGGGAACGTGGCGTCGCGGTCGTAGCCGCGTGCTCGGGTTGCGAAACCCTTCGCTAGTTGGTCGCAAACCTCGAAGAGCTCGCCTGTGTCGATGGCCATGGTGCCTCCCTGGCATTGGCGTGTTCGCAGGGTCCGCTCTCGCGCGAACACAGTCTGTGTGTGAACAGCAACGTAGAGTGGTCGCGTTCCCTATCCCTAGAGGCAAAAGGCCCAACCGGCCCGGTCGCTGCGGCCCGTAGCTCCGTGGTCAGAATTGAATCCCGCGGGTGAGGGCGCCATCGATGACCAGGTTCGTCCCGGTGGTGAAACTGGATACCGGGCTTGCCAGGAATACCACTCCTGCTGCCATTTCCTGAGGAGTTCCCATGCGGCCGGTGGGGTTCAGTCCCATCGCGACCTCGAAGAACTCTGGGTTACCTGCTTCGATGTCTTCCCAGACGCCGCCAGGGAAATAGGTGTTTCCGGGCGACACAGTGTTCGCCCTGATCCCCTTGCCTGCCAGCTGGTAAGCAAGGCCTTGAATGTAGGCCGTGATAGCGGACTTGGCAGTCCCGTATGGACCGGAGGCGAAGTCGACCTCCCGACCTGACACACTCGAGATGGCGACAATTGACGCCGCATCGCTCTTTTCCAAATGCGAAAGCGCAGCCTTGACAAGACGAACCGTTCCCATGAGATCGACTTTGAGCGATGCCTCCCAGTTCTCGTCGGTGTCCTCGATGGCCAGGGCACTGACGTTGCTAACGATCATGTCGATCGCCCCGAACCTGGCAGCCGAGTCTTTCACCCATGCGTCGATGGCCGCCCCGTCGCCCACGTCCATGGTCGTTCCCGCAACATCTGCACCTGTGCCCGAGAGGGCCTCGGTGGTTGCTTCGACGTCTGAGGCGGTACGTGCGCAGAACCCGACGTTCGCGCCCTCGGCGAGGAAAGTCTCCACGATTGAGCGGCCAATACCTCTGGTGCCGCCCGTCACCAACGCTGTACGTCCTTCGAGTTTCAGGTCCATTGGTCGCCTCCTGGATGGTTTGGTTTCTGTCCTTGTCTAGCAGTTTGGCGGTCTCTCAAAAGGCTCGGTGCTTGGCGGGTTGCTCCTGGTGCTCGTGGTCACTTCAGCTGGCCGGCCCGGTTGCTGAGCTCTGCATGCATACCTTGGAAGGCCTCGACCCTGGGCATGAGGGACTTCTGTGTCTTCACCACGACGCTGTAATTGGCGTCGACCACATTGGCGATCGGCGCCTCAGTGGTTTGAGAGAGCAGCTGGTAGGCATCCATCTGGTGAAGATCAAATAGTTCCTGGTACCAGCGCACCATCTCCACCTGGGCGATGCGCCACGAGTCCTCCATGGGTCGCGAGGAACCGACCGCCATCCAGTAGTCGTCGTTCTCCAAACGGGGCCAAGCCGGCGCATTGCCCTTGATCAACTCGACGATGATCGTTGAGTTCATCGCTCCTTCTACGGCAGTTCCGCAGGCCTCGCCCTCGCCTTGGCGGTAGTGGCCATCTCCCAGCGAGAAAAGCGCCCCCTCCTGGTTGACGCCCAGAAAGATCGTGGTTCCTGCCCTGACCTCCGGCGAATCCATATTGCCGCCAAAACGCTCAGGGACGAGGGAAGAACGCACTTCGCCGCCGGGCGGAGCGACTCCCACCGTCCCCAGCATTGGAGCAAGGGGAAGCTCGACCGCGAAGTCCCCGAAACGCGCCTCGAAGCCAACCATTCCTGCGTCCAGGTCGACTTCGTAGATCCACGTCGTGTCGGGGAGCGCCTCTTGTAGGTTGACCGTTCGGTCGGTTCCCGTCAGGCCGCCGAAGAACGGGATGGTTGCAGAGGCTCCCCAGGTGCGGGCGGGCGTGAGGTCGACAATGTGGATGGCCAACGTGTCGCCCGGCTCGGCACCTTCGACATGAAACGGACCGGTCTGGGGATTCACGAAACGCAGATCGACCTTCTCACTCGACAGGTCGTGGATCGACTTCAAGGCATGGTTGAAGGCGTCTTCCGACCAGAGCCGAAGCACAGATCCCGGTTCGATCCGCATCACGGGTTCCACCCCACCGAAGGTGTAGGCGTACTGCTCGCGATCCGGGGTGAACTCGACGACGTTCATAACTCGGATGCTACCGCCCAGCACCTGCCCTGGTCGGGGTGGAGCCCGCCAGTCCTGCGACAAGCATGCGAACCCACGCGACTCGAAGAGTCGCCTTGTACCCTGGATTCCATAGGTCGCTATTGCGACCGTTAGCGCCCCGAGAACGAAGGGTCGCCGGCACCACGTACGAAGGAAACCCATGCGGATCGTTACGAGCGCGGATGAAGTCGAGGTCTCCCCAGGACCTGTCTTGTCGCCAGAAGCAACTGAAACTGTTCGCCGGATCATCAACGACGTCAAGGAACGGGGCGACGGGGCCTTGGTGGACCTGACCCGCAAGTTCGACGGTGCCGACGTCTCCGGACGCATCCTGATGACGGAAGATGAGGTCGCCGCGGCCGTAGACTCCGTCCCGGCAGATCTCAAGCGGACCATCGACGACACTGCGCATCGCCTCCGAAACCTTCACGAGCGTCAACTCCCGCAGGCTTGGAGCGATCGCCACGAGGGGGTCCGGTTCGGGGAGGTTGTCCGGCCCGTGGAATCTGCCGGGTGTTACGTCCCTGGAGGCCGGGCTGCGTATCCGTCGAGTGTGCTGATGACCGTGATCCCAGCCAGGGTTGCAGGGGTGAGCAGAGTGGTGGTCGCCACCCCTCCCCAAGAAGATGGCTCCGTTTCTCCCACCGTGCTTTACGCGGCCGAAGTCGCCGGCGCAGACGCTGTGTATCGGGTAGGAGGCGCCCAGGTGGTGGCTGCGTTGGCCTACGGGACAGAATCTATCGAGGCCGTTGCCATGATTGTGGGGCCGGGTGGTCTCTGGGTGACTGTCGCCAAGCGGGAAGTGGCCGGTCAGGTCGGAATCGATGGCCTGGCTGGACCATCAGAGTTGGCGATAGTTGCCGACGCCGGCGCTTCGCCTGAAGTGCTCGCTGCTGACCTGATTGCGCAAGCAGAACACGACCCTCAAGCTCGCACGACCTTTATCGCGCTCGACTCTGGGATGCTCGATCCCGTCAGAGTGGCATTGCAAAGGGCACTTGTCGCGTCGCCGAGGCGCGACATCGTCGCAGAGGCCCTGGAACACACGGTCGGTGTTGCCGTGCCAAGTGTCGAGGAGGCGGCAGCCTTGGTCGATCGCCTCGCGCCTGAACACCTCCAGATCGCCACCGTCGACCCGAGTGCGATCTTGGATTTGGTCCGGAATTTCGGTGCCGCCTTTCTGGGTGTGTCGACCCCAGTTCCGTTCGGTGACTATGGCGTGGGGTCCAACCATGTGCTCCCCACCTCGCGCACGGCCCGTTTTGCCTCCGGGCTCCGCTCTGCCGCCTTCGTGCGCGTCGCCTCGTTCGTCGAGGTCGATGAGACCGGTCTCGAACGGTTCGGCCCGGACGTAGAGCGTTTTGCCAACGCCGAAGGCCTTGCCGGTCACGCCCGCTCCAGCGCCATCCGCCGCGAGTAGCTGCCGGTTTTGGCCTTGCGGCCAAAGCCCTAACAGAGTTTGCTTCGCAAACTCTCGCCAAGATCGGAAGAGCACACGTCTGAACTCCAGTCACACTGATATATCTCGTATGCCGTCTTCTGCTTGAAAAAAAAAAAAAAGCAAACTACTTACATTTCGTTCTATCTCGTCACCTTCGTCATCTCTT
>CALCCX010000064.1 GCA_937900165.1 uncultured Acidimicrobiia bacterium
TTCAGCCCGACGATGACCAGTCAACCCGAAGCTGCCAACAGATCGAAGCCTTGGCGAACCACTGTCGGCACGCCAGTGGCGTCGAAGATGACCGCCGGTCCGTCCCCGCCGGTCCATTGCGCGGCGCCCTCGGTCAGGTCGTCGGTGTTCGCTACAACGGTTTCAACAGCACCCATATCTTGTGCGATGGGGAGTCGGCTTTCCACGAGGTCGCTGACCATGATGTGGGCGCCGAATTCGCTGGATGCCAGGACGATTGCCTGTTCAATAGGGCCGGCTCCAAGCACAAGCACGTGTTCGCCGCCTTCAACACCGGCTCGAGCTACCGCCTGGAGGGCAATCGCCACCGGCTCACAGAGCGCCCGGAGCTCTTCGACAATCTCGTCAGCTACAGCGTCACCCCGAGACACCCGCCACGATGGGGGCAGTATCACCCAGGCTTTGGCCAAGGATTTTCGAGGGGGCCCTGAGTTCTGATCACACTGATGCGCTTCGTCAATCGAGGTGAAAGACCTCGGCGATTTCCACCATCTTCTGGTCCGGGTGCACATCCATGCCCTCGAAGAGCTCCTCCACGTCGGCCTGCCACCGGTCATTGACTTCCTCGGTTGCCATGCCTGCAAGAGCGTCCTCAAACGAGGAAGGAGTCTCGAAATAGCCGAAAAGTACGCCGTCAGGAAGCATGAATATGGAGAAGTTGTGCCAACCATGTCGCCGGAGCGCCTCAAGCATGTCCGGCCAGACATCCTCGTGTAGGCGTTTGTACTCTTCGATCTTGTCCTCGCGCACCTTCAGTTGAAACGCCACTCTTCTCATCCGGCAAGCCTGCCCCTCGGTTGTTGTGTGCCAAGTCTCGGTATTGGTCGATCCTAAATACGGTCGCGTGCCATCACAAGCCACGCTCGTGGGCTGCGAATCTTGTTCTGGCCACAGGGCCTCCGTATGAGAATCTCACCGAACGTAACCTACATGTCAGATGGCTTGTCCAGTAGCCGTCAGCCATTGTCGTGCCTCTTCGAGTCGGCCGAAGTGGCCGATTCCCAGCCCCTGAACCACCGCATTGCCTAGGGCGGTTGCCTCCGATGACCCAATAACGACCGGGAGGCCTGTGTGATTCGCGATCAGTTCGTTCAACATCCCGACGCGAACACCTCCACCAACTACGAAGACTCGACGCATTTCGCTGCCTGTGATCGAGGTGAGTTCGTCGACAATTCTAGAAACGCTGTGAGCGATGGATTCGAGAATGCATCGAACGACTTCGCCTCTCGACGGTTCCCTTTCGAACCGGGCCGCTCTGGTGATCTCGTTCAGCATCGAGCTGGGAGCCACGAAACGACGGTCGGTCGCATCGACCACAGGGACCGGACCTTGCACGGCCTCCGCCTCTGCCAGAAGCTGGCCAATCTCCGGGTTTCCCCACACAGCCCGACACTGCTCGAGCATCCAGAAGCCACTCATATTCTTAAGAAATCTGAAGCCTCCCAGAGCACCACGCTCATTGGAGAAGTTGGCCGTACGAGCCTGCTGCGAGATGTCGGGCTCCTCCCGCTCGACTCCCACCAACACCCATGTTCCACTGGACACAAAAACCGTGCCACTCGCTGGGGCACCGGGCATCCCGAGAAACGCTGAAGCCGTGTCGTGGCTGCCAACCGTGGTCACCGGTATATCCCGCCAGTGTCCTGCCGACTGGGCGGCATCGACGACTTCCGGAAGCCTCGCCGTTGGAAGTTCAATCGATTCGAGGAGCTCTCTCGACCAATCGCCGTTGTGGACATCGAGCATCGCGGTTGTTGACGCGTTCGACCGTTCGGCCATTTCTACACCGGTCAAGGAGCGCACCAAGAGATCGGGAAGAAGGAGCACGGTGGTTGCCCTGGCGAGTTCTCGCCGATCGTGCAGACCCAGCTGGAACAATGTGTTGATGGCCATCAGCTGTATGCCGGTGACCGAATAGATGCGATCGACTCCGATCCTCTCCGCGACGCTGACCCACTCATCGGTCCGCGGATCGCGGTGCGAGAACGGAAGGGCAACGAGGTTACCTCTCTTGTCGACGAGACCGTAGTCAACCCCCCAGCCGTCGACTCCTATCGAGGCTACCGGACCCGAGGCGAGTGCTTTGGAGATTCCCGCATCGACCTCGGAGGTGATCCGCGGCCAATCCCAGCGCAGGGTGCCGTCGCCGGCTCTCACGGGTGAGTTCTTCCACCTGTGGTGGACTTGTACGTGGGGGACCGATGCGTCGAGGTCGATCGACGCGACCCGAATCGACCCTGCGCCCAGGTCGACTGCGACAACCCGTCGACCGCTTGTCACAGCCCGGTCGAGACCGATGTCGCTCCCCTGAGATCGACCATCGCTTGTCGGTAGCCAATCTGCCTGTATGCGGCCAACGGATTAATGGCGCCACCCGCTCTGCGGCGAGCCTCGGCGACCAGTGGCCGCACATCAGTGCGGAAAGCGTTCTGCAAGATCTCCTGCGCTTCGGCGGGGTCGTTTCTTTCCTGTGTCTCAGCCAAAATCCCCCTATCGACAAGGAGGGCCTGGGCATAGGCGAGGCAGACGGCATCTGTCGACTGAATCAGATCCTCCAGCGGGTCCTTCAGGTTGTGGCTCTGATCGATCATGTACGCGAGATCGGGAAGTCGACCCTCTCCAGATCGGAAGAGCGTCGTGTAGGGAAAGAGTGTAGATCTCGGTGGTCGCCGTATCATCAAAAAAAAAACAAAAAAAAATACAAAAAAACAAAAACCCGCACGCCAGCAAGCACGG
>CALCCX010000065.1 GCA_937900165.1 uncultured Acidimicrobiia bacterium
GATTTCGTCTGTGTAGTCGGCGTAGTACCCGAGTGCAGCATCAACCTGTACCTCGGTGATTCCCAGGAGTTCGGCTGCCCGGGACCGACGCTGATCGACCGGAACGTCGCCGCCAACGATGCTTCCGATTACGTCGGCCACCTCTGGCCCACCTAAGAGAACCGGCCGGCGCCCGGAGGTACCCTCTCGGAACACCACCAGCTGATGGGCCTCCATGCGGAGACCCTCATCGATGAGGCGTTCTGCCAGCGTGGAGATTCCCATGTTGCGTCGATGAGCGGTGTCCTTGAGCCGTCGATGAGCGGTGTCCTTGAGCCGTCGATGGAGCGGCTCGTCGGAGAAGCGGATTGATACAACAGGCATGACTACATCGTAGTTCGTCGTCGCCAATCTGACAACACCCGTCGTCGCAGCGGCCAGTGCTTTCTCTCGGTAGGAGCGGTCCGCCCAGCCGAACTGTCAGCCCGGGATGACGGCTATCGCGGTTATCTCGACCAGGGCTCCGACGTCGGCTAGTTCGGTCACTCCGTAGAGGCCCATTGCGGGAAAGTGGCGGCCTAGGTGACGCTGGTACACCGGGCCGAGAACCGGTCTGGCGGCACGATAGGCGGGTACGTCGACGGTGAAGATCTGCATCCAGACCAGGTCGTCTGGCTTTCCACCCGCGCCGGCCAGAGCGGTAGCCAGGTTGGACAGCGCCAGGTCGAACTGGTCGATCCAGGTATCCCCGATTATCTGACCCTCTTTGTCAAAGGCGATCTGACCGGCCAGATAGACAGTGCGTCCTGCTGAGGCGAGCACTGCGTGGGAGTAGCCGATGGCAGGTGCGAGCTCATCGGGGTTGATAAGAAGATTGCCGTGACTCAACGTCCCTCCTAGGTCGTGTCCCTGACCCGTTGTGGCCTGGGAAAAAGTGTTGTCGTTCCGCTTGGTGACAGACCGAGCGTATCCCAGATCAAGGTCTCGAAACGCCCGACCGGGTCATCTGCATCGGCAAAATAGAGCAACCGGCCCACAACCAGATCCGATCTGCAGGGTCACGCCAAGTGCCTGAGGTATACACTCGCTACTGGTGGATGGTCTACCGGTTGGGAGAGAAAATGCCTGAGTACACACGGATAACGCTCGACGAATCTGAGATCCCCAGTCAGTGGTACAACATCATTCCAGATCTTCCCGAGCCTCCTCCACCCGTGCTCCATCCGGGGACCCATGAACCGGTCGGGCCAGACGACCTCTCCCCACTCTTCCCGATGGCCCTGATAGGCCAAGAAGTGAGCACCGACAGCTACATCGACATTCCCGGCCCAGTAATGGATGTCTACAAGACGTGGCGGGCCACCCCCCTCCACCGGGCCAGGGCACTCGAAAAGCACCTCGATACACCTGCCAGGATCTACTACAAATACGAGGGCGGGAGCCCGGCCGGCTCCCACAAGCCGAACACCGCGGTCCCCCAGGCGTACTACAACGCCCAAGAAGGGGTGAAGAAGCTGACGACCGAGACCGGCGCCGGCCAATGGGGATCGGCCCTCGCCCTGGCCACGTCACTGTTCGGCCTCGAATGCGAGGTCTGGATGGTCGCCGCCTCGTTCGATCAGAAGCCATACCGCAAGGCGATGATGGAGGTTTGGGGCGCCAAGGTGCACTCGAGCCCTTCAGACGTCACCGAGGCCGGCCGCAAGATCGGGGCCGAAAACCCCAACAGCCCTGGCAGTCTCGGGATTGCCATCTCCGAGGCGGTGGAGGCGGCGGTCGGTGATCCAGACACCAAGTACTCGCTCGGCAGTGTGCTCAATCATGTTCTTCTTCACCAGACCGTGATTGGCGAGGAGGCGCTCCTGCAACTCGCCAAGATCGACGAGAAACCTGACCTGCTCGTCGGCTGCACCGGCGGCGGCTCCAACTTCGCCGGCCTCGCCTTCCCGTTCCTACGGGAGAAGCTGGCCGGCCGGATGAACCCGACGATCCGCTGTGTGGAACCGGCGGCCTGCCCGTCCCTGACCAGGGGTGAGTATCGCTACGACTTTGGGGACAGGATCGGCATGACCCCTCTCGTGAAGATGCACACGCTCGGCCACAGTTTCGTGCCGGACCCCATCCATGCCGGCGGTCTCCGCTACCACGGCATGGCTCCGCTGGTGTCACATATCTACGAGCTTGGCCTCGCGGAGGCCGAAGCCATTCACCAGATCGAGTGCTTCGAGGCTGCGGTCACCTTTGCCAGGACCGAAGGGATCCTTCCCGCCCCCGAACCCACCCATGCCATCGCCGAAGCGATCCGGGAAGCGAAACGGGCGAAGGAGACGGGCGAGGAAACAGTCATCCTCATCGCCGTCTGTGGACACGGCCACTTCGACCTCACCGCCTACGAGTCCTACCTCGCCGGAAACCTGGTCGACTACGACTACCCGGAGGAAAAGGTCGCAGCCGCCATGCAGCAAGTACCGGTGATCGGCTGAGCCTGACACCGCGCTCAAAGGTGAAAACGGAGAGGCGAGAGGCGTAGCGTCTCTCAGCTGACCCTGAGCACCATCGACATGGCCGAGTCTCCTCCTGCGCAGCCGGAGAACAGGCCGCATCCGCCGCCCCGGATCACGAGTTCTTCGATCAGTTCGATGATCGCCCTCATGCCCGTTGGGGCTTGGGGATGGCCCCAGATCAGTGGGGAGCCGAAGTTGTTGATGTCCTCCGGGGCCACCCGCATCTCGCGGCTGAAGTAGATGTCGGCAGCTGCGAAGGGGTTGTGGGTCTTGATCGCGGCGCACTGGGCCGCGTCGATGCCAGCCCGCTCGAGGGCTTGGCGGGCAGCGGGGACGACCGCTTTGGGCATGAAGCCCTTCTCGGTGCGCGCCTCTCCGTAGCTGAGGACCTGGACGGTCACGTCCCGGTTTCGAGCGAGCCGGGTCGCGTTTTCCTGATTGCACACGATGATGCCGGCGTTGCCGTCGGCGGGGTGCGTCTGCGAGCCATATGTGACTGTTCCATCTTCCAGCACAGGGCGGAGCCGTTCCAAGCCCTCGGCAGTTGTCGGGTGAATTCCCTCGTCTGCATCGAGCACCCCGACCGATTTCGTGCCTCTCCTCAGCTCCACCGGCACCATGTACCGCCTCTGGAAGGCCCGATCGTCAGCAAGCGCATCCTGGTACTGCCCGAAACGCATCAGCGTGATCGAATCTTGCTCCTCTTTGCCGATCCCGGCCTCAGCGGCAAGATTCTCCGCCGTTTGGGTCATGGCCAGACCGGCATATGGATCCAGGTTCATGTTGCCCAGGACCGGATCCTCCGATCTGCCCTGGCCGCCGGGGCCGGCCGGACTCGGGTAGTAGATATGAGGACCATTGCTGGTGCGGTCACAGGCCGCCGCCAGGATGCACTCGCGGGTACCGGCCTCTATCTCCAGCGCGGCGCTCGCCAGGCTCCGAACCGAGGTAGCACAGGCTTGAGAGATGGTGGGACCGGTGATGTCCGGGGCCCCGACCATGGCCGCAAACCATGGGCTCGCGTAGAACGAATGACTCTGGGTGACGGTGATCCCGAGGACAACGCCGTCGAAGGAATCCGCTGTGATCTCGCGGCTTGCCAGGAACTCGCGGCCCACCTCTCCGGCCAGGCGGATCGAGTGGTACTCGCTGAGGCTGCCCTGCCAGCGGGCGAATGGTGTGCTCCAGTAGCCGCCGTAGGGAATGAAGGTCTTCTCAAGAGACATGGTTTGTCAACCTTTCCCGATCGTTGCTGCTCCGACCGCCAGGTCCCAAACCCGTAGGCCTCATGACGGAGCCTTGCGATCCTGGAGCGCCCTCAACACCTTCTCAGGTGTTATCGGCAGGTCGTGAATGCGAACGCCCACCGCGTCATAGATGGCATTGGCGATGGCCGGGGCGGTCGGCACCATGCCCGGCTCGCCTGCTCCCTTGGCTCCGAACGGACCGGTGGGGTCGTTGGTCTCGATGAACTCCAGCTCGATCGGAAAATCCAGATCGGCGGCGGTCGGCACCTTGTAGTCGGTGAAACCGGGGTTGAGGATGCGACCACCCTCGGTCTTGATCTCCTCGTACAGCGCGTAGCCGATGCCCTGGGCGATGCCCCCGTACATCTGACCTTTAAGGGCTTGGCGGCTGAGCACTCGCCCGATGTCGGTCACGGCCACCAGACGCAGGATCGTCACCTCGCCGGTGTCCTCATCGACCTCCACCTCTACGCCCTGGACTCCGAAGGCATAGCTGGCCGACATGTTCCCGTAACCCACCTCCCAGTCCGGCAACTCCGTTGGTGGCTCGTAAAACGACTCCTCGATGAAGGTGGTCCCCTTCCCCCCCTCCTCGGCGAAGTGAATCGCTCGGAGGAGTCGTCCCAACTCCACTCGCAGCCAGGGCCGGTCAGGCGCGTCTGGAACAAAGAGCCAGCCGTCCTTCAGGTCGAATCGATCATGGGTGACGGACCGGAAGTCGAACTCGTTCGGCCCACTCTCTTCGCCGAGCTTCGCCAGGTTTCGCTCCACCGCTTCGGGATACACGTTCTCGGCGGCCGCAAAGATCCGCTCGCGCAGTTTCTCGGCCACGCCGATCGCCGCGTTTCCGGCCATGAAGGCGCCCCGACTGGCGTGGGTCCCCACATCCCAGGGAGAGGTGGCGGTATCGGTCTGGTTGATGAAGACCCTTTCCGGCTTCACTCCAAGAGATTCGGCCACCATCAGGGTCAACGCCGAATGCAGGCCTTGGCCCATCTCGACTCCGCCGTAGCTCACGTTGACGTTTCCGTAGTCGTCGAGCTTGAGGATGATCCCGCTGCCATCCGAGCGGTAGATCTTTCCGCCGCCGCCAACGTTGATCAGCCCCGCCATGCCCACGCCGCGCCGCCGGTTCGGGTGTTTGCCTCGGGTCTTCGCCCAGTTGAGGCGCTCGGCCGTGGCATCGAGACACTCTTTGAGACCACAGGTCTTCAGATCCAGGCCCATCGGGGTCAGGTCCCCTGGTTGATTGCTGTTGATCCGGCGCATCTCGTACGGGTCGAGGTCGGCCATCCGGGCAAGTTCATCGATGCTCGACTCGATCGCCCAGGTGACCTCCGGGTTGCCGTAGCCGCGCATCGCCTGGCAGTAGGTGTTGTTGGTGTAGACGATCGTTGACTTGAAACTGATCGCCGGCACCCGGTACAGCGAGGTGGCGGCCACCAGCATCACGTTCGGATAGGTGGCTCCCCATGATCCGTACGCCCCGTTGTCCTGGGTGACCTCGATCTCGCGGAAGGTCAGCTTGCCCTCCCGATCACAGCCCTGGCGGATCAGGAAGTGGGCAGATTGACGTGGCGAGAGATAGGAGAACTCCTCGAAACGGCTGTAGAGCATCTTGACCGGCCTAGCGGTTTTCCACGCCAGGAGAATCGAGATGTACTCATAGCCGTGGGTGTCGAGTCCGGACCCAAAGGCTCCTCCTATGGCCGGCACGATCACCCGGACGTTGCGACCCTCCAGGCCGATCGTCTCGAGCGCCTTCGTGAAATCTCGCTGCGCCAGGAACGGGATCTGGGTCTTGGCGGTCACGGTCAGGTTTCCGTTGAGGTCGAATTCGGCGATACAGCCCGCGGTCCCCAGACAGGACTGCTGGATGCGGGGCACCGTGTACTCCCCCTCCGCTACGTAGGCGGAGGCGTCTCGGGCGGCTTCCAGATTGCCGGAGCGGTGAACGCATTCCAATGGCACGAGATTGGAGGTCAGGGGATTGCCCCTCGCGTCGCTCTCATGGACCAGCGGAGCGTCACCGGCCATGGCCTCCTGGGCCGAGAAGACGCCCGGCAGTGGCTCGTATTCGACCCGGATCAGGTCGACTGCTTCCTGAGCGATCTCCTGGCTGATCGCCGCCACCGCCGCCACCTCGTCACGAAACTGGCGAACCTTGCCTGCCTTCAGCGCCACGTTGTCACGCAGGAAGCCGTAGCGCACCTCTGGGACATCCTCGGCAGTGATGACAGCCCGCACTCCCGGCAGGGCACGGGCCTGCGCTGTGTCGATGTTCTTGATGAGAGCGTGGGCATGATCACTGAATTTGATCTTGCCGTGCAGCATGCCTGGCCGCGAGATGTCGTTTATGTAGAGGGCTTTGCCGCCCAGTTTGTCCGCCCCTTCCGGACGTGGCGCCTCAGTGCCGACGTGGCTGAACCCGGTCACAGACCCCTCAACTTTGTCCGCCGAGCCGCCTCCTGTATCGACTCGATGATCTGAACGTAACCCGTGCAACGACACAGGTTCCCTGTCAGCGCCTTCCGGATCTCGGATTCGGTGGGTCGGGGGTTCTCGGCTAGGAGAGCGGTGGCGGTCACAACCATCCCGGGGGCACAGAAACCACATTGCGTTCCTCCTCTGTCGAGGAACGCCTCTCTGATCTCAGAGAAGTCGCCTTCCGGCGATGCCAGGCCTTCGATGG
>CALCCX010000066.1 GCA_937900165.1 uncultured Acidimicrobiia bacterium
GAGAGGCGGGGACGAGGACGGAGCAGGAGGGGAGGGGGGTCTGCCTGTAGCGAGCGCGCAGGCGGGAATAGAGAGGAGGATAGGGAGGGGGGGTCGGGTAGGGAGTGAGGCACAGAAGCATCTCATTTTGTGCATATTTTTTTTTTTTTTCAAGCAGAAGACGGCATACGAGATATATCAGTGTGACTGGAGTTCAGACGTGTGCTCTTCCGATCTGCACGAATCACAGAAAGTGAAAGCCGAGACAACCCTGGTTCTCTGTAGCTGCGCGGCCCGCCGGGCCACTCGCCTCCCTAAGTCGGTGGATCCAGGCTAAGACCTCCTGTTCGCCGAGCACAGCCGCCGCAGCCCAGATGGCGTGGTCGAGGGCTTCTCTCTGTTCATGGCGCCTCCGCCGAGAACCGTTGGTAGACCGTTGTGCGTTCCTCGGGCGAGAGAACCCCGGCGAAGGGCGTGACCTGACGGAGTTCCCGAGCATCCGGTGCGGGATCGACGAGGGTTGCTGCCAGACGCTCGGGCGTCAGATCAAGGAGCCGGTCCCATACAAGCAGCCCGTCTGCATGCGGGTTCTGTGAGCGCATCCGCTCTAAGTTGCTGCGGGCCTTGGCGATCGTCTGAGCCGGCTTCTCGAGGAGCCGGAGGGCGATGGCGCGATGCAGTGCCAGGCTGCGCCGGTCTTCCCTGGTCAGCTTGGGAACGAACTCGATGACCGCTTCCATCCCGACCGCAGAGATGATGCGCTCGAACGTGCGATGGGTCGGGCTCTTGGTTCCGGATTCATATGCCGCCAGCGTCGGTTGCGAAGTGCCGACTCGTTGAGCCAACTCTGACTGCGTGAGTCCGAGCATTTGTCTCAGTGTCCGTATGGGATTCATCAAGACCAAATATATCCGATCAGATATAATCAGTCAAAGGCTGTCGAGCTGCTGATGCCATCCATCGGACGTTCCGTAACTGAGTCGACACTCGTCGATCTCGTGTGAGTGAGACGTACCAACGCCTCACTGAAACAATTGTTCCGTTTATGAGTGCTACTGGCGGCTAGCCCCCGCAAACTTCCGTCAGGGGGTTGCCTTCCGGGTTGGCGTGGTGTCGGCTCGGGCGCGTCGAGATTCTGTGAGAGCGGTCTCGAGTTGGGCCATGAGATCTGTCGGTTCGTTGCCTGGGGCGCGGTCGACGAGCTGTTTGATCCGCTGATGCGATAGCCCGAGTACCTGGCCGGCTTCTCTCATCGTCATGCGGGCGTCGATGAGAGCGGCAGCCGCTCGACTGCGGGCTTGGGCAGCCTCGGCGCGGGCGGCCCGTTCGATGGCGGTGGCGTCGAGGGCGAGTTCCACCGCCTGCGTGAGTTCGTCAGGGAGTTCGACCGTGACGGTCACATTCACTGTCGAAGGGTCGGTTTCGAGGAGGTCGCCGATCAGGCTGCGGGCGATCGCCTGAACCTCTGTGAGGCGGCGAGCTTGGCTGACGCCAAGAACGTTGGCCGGCAGTCCGCCGGTCACCTCGATTGACCACCAATCTCCTGAGTGGGTCGCAACGACCGGATAGGCCATGGTCATGCGTATTCCTTGGTAGGCCGGCCGTTAGGGCTGTGGGCCGGTCCGCCGCTAGCGCAGCGACTAGTGACGCAGGGCACGGTGGGAGGCGAGACCCTACTTTTCCTTGCGGACGCCTTTGAACGATCCACCGGACTTCTTGCCGGATGTGAACTGGCCGGTCTTGGTGTCTCGTTTCGTCCAGAGTCCGGTGTGCGGATTCTGAACCTGCGTCCGCTTGGCCACGGAGCCTTTTCGGTAGGAATTTCCTGTGTTGCGTGCCATGTCTGTCCCTTCAACCTAGCGCGGCGGCGGAATCAACGGGTGACCCGGTTGCTTTCCAAAGCGCAACGAACCAGAGAGCGAGACTCAGTCCTATCAGTGCCAGTCGCCACCGGCGGAGAAATCTTGCGGCGAGAGGGGCGTCACGGGCAAGGACGAATGCGCTCGCCAGCGTTGTCGGAATCGTGAGTACTGATGCCATCGCAGCATCGACCGGGCGAGCCACTGCCGCCAAGAGTGCCGCTGCAACCAGTGCCAGGGCGTATACATATCCGAGAATGCTGGGCCAACGAAGCCGGAACCCGATCTCGAAGTCAACCCAATCGGGGCGTGGATCGAGCGACGTGTAGGCGGTGAACAACTCACCGGTGAGGTCAGAATTTTCGAAGAGATCTAGCGCTCCGAACGTCGTCCCGTCCGCCCGACGCGCCGTGGGCTCAACCGGTATCCAGACAGCCTGGTCTGGAGACTGAACGTGCAGGTGGTAGCTCCTGGCAGCTGCCAGATCGGATCGGTGGACGAAGATACGTGGATCCCCGGGGCGTCCTGATTCTCGGAGTTCCCGAGTCTTCACAAGGAATGGTTGGCCGATCGGCACGGCGACCCTGACGAGAAGAGGCCACTTGATGCCTGCATCGGCGAGAACTGTCAGCCACCCGAGGGCGTCGTCGTCTCGCTCGGCAATCTCGATGGCTTGGGACACGGCTTCGTGGTGCCGGTCGATCGCGTCGCAAAGCTCACTCTGGTCTTTGGGCCTTGGGACCAAATATGGAGCGAGGATTGGACCGACCGCGAACGTGCTTGCTGCCCCGGACTGGTCGGCGTCGCGCTGGGTCAGAATGTCAAGTCGCCGCATCAAGCTGAGGCCCTGATCGAATCTTTCTCCCATCCGGGCGGGTGAGACGCGGTAGGGAAGCAGAGCGTTGAGGTAGTCACAGATCGAGTCCGCACCGGGCTTGCCTTCGGTAAGAGCTCGGCGCCGCGCCGTTTCCCAGGGATGGAGCGATGCGCTACACACAGACTCGATTCTTTGGATGTCGAAGTCGACATCTTTGAGAGCGGGGATGTCACCCTTCCAGGCGTCCAGGATTTCACTCATGACGCCGCCGATCGAGCGACGCTCAAGAATGTGAAGAGGATGGCCGTGTTCGTCGGTGATGTCGAAATCGAGGAGTGCTCGTTTCGGGAGCCAACATACTGGGAGGAGGACGTCCTGATGCTTACCCTTGACAAGTCCAGTCGGAATCTCGAACTGGAAACTGCGCCGCAACTCATAGTGATCGGCTGACCGGGGGATTACCTTCTCGACCACGCGTTGACGCCATTCAGGATTGGTTAGAAGAACGGCTGTCGTTTCTAGTACCGGTTCCGTGCTCACCAGAGAATCCCTCATCTATTGAGTGCATCCTTTCACGTCGCTGTGACAGAATCGGTCGATGACGTTGCGCATCCGCCGCCTGACCGCATGAGCGGACACGGCGCGACTCCGGATTCGATGAGGCCGCTGGGGTCCTATGTGGCCAAGCGGTGTCCTCGGCGTGTGCAGCTCGACATCGTGCAGCCGGTCGAACAAGTGCCCGCCGCCGACGATGTGGTGATGCGGATGGAGGCCGGGATCGCGTTCGAGGTCGAGATAACCGGACGACTGCAAGCCCACGCCCGGCCGGACTGGGTGTTCATCGCCGGCGGGCCGGCCGCCGATGAGATTGCCTCGACGCTCGCAGCCATCGAGGCCAAAGCTCCGCTGATCGTCAATGCCCGGCTGCCGTCCGACTTCGAGGAGTGGCGCTCTGGTGCTCCCGATCTGATGGTGTGGGATGTCGACGGGTACGTGCCGATCGACGTCAAACATCACAAGACGTTCGACGACGGCGAAGGCATACGCGTCTCGGATCTCGCCGAGCCTACGCCGGCGGCTTCGAACGCCGTTGGGTTCGACTTGCGGGCGCGAAAGGACGACACCCTCCAGCTCGCCCACTATCGGCGCATGCTCCAGGGTCTGGACCTCGCCTCGTCCGGTTCGGTGGGCGGGATCATCGGCAAGGAGGGGGTTGTTGCCTGGTACGACCTCGACGAGGCCAGGTGGACGACGCCGGCCAAGTCGGATGGCAAGAGGCGCAAGCGGCGCACGTCGATGGAGGTGTACGACTTCGAGTTCGGGATCCGCCGCGAGTGGGCAGAGGACGCCTATCGGCATCTGGATGATCGGGCTCAGGAGCAGATCGGAAGAGCGTCGTGTAGGGAAAGAGTGTAGATCTCGGTGGTCGCCGTATCATTAAAAAAAAAAAAAACAAAGCACCACACTCATCCAACACCAACCCCGCCTGCACACCGCGCCACCGATCCACTCCTACTGCTCCCCCCATGTAATCCGTGTCTACTCTGC
>CALCCX010000067.1 GCA_937900165.1 uncultured Acidimicrobiia bacterium
CCCCCCTATGCAGCACCTCTAACGCCTCGAGCGCAAGGAAACCGAGTTCGGTGGTGGCGTGGTCGTAGGCAGAGGCTGCCTTGATGATCTTCGCCCCCATCGGCAATTCAACGTCACGATCCTGGCCGGGCCGGCGGTAGGGCGCGTGTTGCTTGCGAACCAGTTCGGCGACCTCGTCGAGAAACGGGACCTCACCAATCATTTCACTGCCCCACCTGGCGATATCCTCGTCGGTGAAGCCCATCCTGACTATCGACGCCTGATTCAACGTGATCCGCCCGATGTCGTGCATCTGGGCGGCGAATTCCAAGTCCTCCAATTTGTTGGGGCGCATGCCGAGTTCCTGGCCGATGGCCACCGAGAACGCCGCTGTTCGGTCGCCATGGCCTAGGGGCGAGTACGACGACACCTCAGGAATTCTGGAAAGGGCTCGAATCGTCTGACGGTAGGTGCGCCGGGTCTCGTGGGCCCTCAGGAAAGCGACATGGGCCATGGCGTATGGAATCAACGTTACACCGAGAGCCCACCACCACACCGGAATACGATTCCGAGCAAGGCCATACAAAGCCCCTGACGCCATCATCGCCATGGCGATCGGCCATTCGCGGAGACCGAGGGCGATGCGGTGTGACAACTTTTGGCCGTCGAGCACCGAGGCCTCCACTGCTGCGATTGCGACGTCAAGCACAAACCAAACGATCGAGGCGATGGTGATCGCGCCCGCGGTGACGCCTGCATCGAAGCCGGGCACATCGATGAGGATCTCGGCGGCCAACACGTAGACGCCGATTGCAACGACGCTCACCAGTACGTGGCGGAGTAGGACAAGAAATTGGCGGGAGGCCTTTCCTCCCCCAAGCAAGACAATCGTCAAATGCAGACCAACCGAACCAAAAACTACAGCCCAGAAAATCAGGCGGGGATTCTGGTCTGCCCCTGATGGCAGCAACACGAGGAGGGCGGCGACAACGGCGGCCAGCGACAACGAATACTGGATCCCGGAACGAGTCGGGACCCGCACAACAACGAGGACGATGATGGCTACGACCAACCATCCGACCTCATCCGACCCGCTGACCCCCCGGGCGCCGAAGCCAAAGAGGAGTCCTATTGCTCCCGCTACAAACGCGCCGACAATGAACCGGCGGCTTGGCAACTTCAGGCTCTTGAGCGCCTCGGAAGTGGTCGAGGTGTCAGCGGTCATACATCGCCTGCTTTGCGATGTCTTCACGGGTCATACGCTTCTTGAGTTTGACCGCGCCGAACTGCTGCCCAGCCTTGCGAAGAGCTCGATCCAATGCCGCAACGATCTCAGGGTCATAACGGTACGGGGACTCCGCTCGAAGATTGGCGAACGCCTCGTCCTGAGTCAGAGCGTCGGGCTGGGCCTTTCCGCTAGTGACGAAGTCGAACTGTTTGGCCACGGCCAGGACCTGGGCGTCCTCTGTGATTTCGTCTGCCGGGGCCTCCGAAAAGAGAATCCGTCGACGGGCTGCACGCTCCATCATCGGTTTGAGAAAGTCGGACTCGGCCAGGACGGCTTCGACCGCCTCGGTGTTCTCCAGAAGCTGACCGGCCTCGGCATCACGGAGATTGTCCCGGTTGCGGAGGAGGTCTCTCGGCACCGCCAGGGTACCGACGTCGTGAACCAGCGCCGCCCAACGAATCGTCTCCAAACGGTTCGCAGACCAACCAAGCTCCTCGGAGATCATTCGAACGAACTTTGCAACACGTTCGGTGTGACCGTGCGTGAGCATGTCTTTGGCCTCGAGAGCCTTGATGAACCCGCGGATGGTCGACTCATGCGCCTCACGAAGATCCGCATAGGACACAAACCCCATGTGGAAAATGACGAACAAGGCGATGAGCAGCGGGAACGACTCATTCCCGATCAGCTTGAATGTCGCCCCGAGCAGCCCGCCAACCGTGCCCATCGCAAAATACGCGGACATGATCGTTGTCATACCGGACCACGGGCGCACGTCGCTGCGCCCAAAGACGACCCGAACAACTGACCTGACTTGAATGACACTCAGGGCTGCGTAGACGATCCCGGCGAGCAGGGCGGCAAGCATGGTTTGGCCAAGATCGGCAGCAGATATCGACAGCTCAGGGGGGAGTGCGGCTATGAGCACGGTACCTGCTACCGAGGCGCTGACGACAATCTGACCAAAATTGACCAGGGGCTGAAACCATCGGCGCTCCCTCCAGTCGACGCGCTGGAATGCCCCAGCTGCCGCAACCAGAGACATTCCGAGTATCGCCGACTCCGGCCCGAATGCCACACCGGCGGTGAGAACCACCATGGCGCCACCCGACATCAACAAGCGGTCATTGACCTCCACCGCACGCCATTCGAAAACCACGGCGGCGACCGCGAATGCAAGGACCAGACCAGCAGGTGGGAACTGTTGGGTTCCGACAAGAAATGCCAATACTGTGACGCCGACAAGCCCGTACGCCCCGGCGACTCGTCTGGCCATAGCACCAAGTGGTTGCTGTGGTGGATGTTGCGAACTACTCATCTGTG
>CALCCX010000068.1 GCA_937900165.1 uncultured Acidimicrobiia bacterium
TTGACTAACAGACACCGGTGATGTGCGTCACTGTGAGTCAGTGTGTTTTTTTTTTTAATGATACGGCGACCACCGAGATCTACACTCTTTCCCTACACGACGCTCTTCCGATCTTGTGGCTGTTCGCTACCAAGGCAGCGCTGGGCCCGATCGCTTCCCCAACACCCAACTCCATGTCGATGTTCAGCTTCGTGTCGGCTCGAGGCAGATTCGGATCTGTCTGTCACACTGGGATCGCCCATCCACAAACTCGGGGGTCACCCGTCGGGCTGACCGTTTGGTCGAACTACGCGGGGTCATGGCTCGACGAGCTCGAGTGCGCTCTCGAATTCGCCGTGGTCGATGATCGGGACGGCCCCATACCGGCCTCGGAGGTACCTGTCCGCCAGCGCCTCGTCCTTGCGAGGAGAAAAGTCCGTGAGCGGGTACAGGTTGGTTGATCCATCCGACTGCTTTTCGGTAAACCAGGTCTGGTCGCGGCCGAGCAGTCGCCCCGCAGCAGCGTCGCCGAGAACGGTGAGGTCGAAGGCGTTGAACACCATCTGGGCACCATGCGGGTTGGTGGTCGGATCCTGGAACAACCGGATCGTCTGGCGGACTAGATGAGGGTGCAGGCTGGAGTCGAGTTCGTCGGCCAGAAAGACAGAACCCTCTGCCAACGCTTCGAGAATCGGGCTAATCAACCCCAGCCACACAACAGTCCCCAACGACTCATCTTCAGAATCCAACTCAACCGTTCCAGAAGCGCCCTTGTGGCCGAGCCTGACTGCGCTCGCGTCATCGACACTGAACTCACCGCCAAACGGCTCTCCCTCGTCATCTAAGTCATTGAGAACTCTGACTGCACGCTGGAGCCTTTCCAGAACCTCTGGATCTAGGCTGACGAGGCGGGCGTTTTCGATCCCGAGATCGGCCACTCGTAGCAAGTTCAGAACTCGCTCTCGTCCGCCCTCTCGCTGCATCATCTCGACAGTGTGGGCCTGTCTCAGTGAGCGGTTGGCGGCTTCGGCAAGCAAGAAGTTCTCGGAGAACCACCGAAAGAGACCCTCCAACGGCACATACCCGGCCGCCGCGGCAGTCGATAGGAAGAGGGCATTCGGACGCAACAGCCGCAGAATCTCGCGGCCTTGCGTCTTGGAACCGCCACCAAACTGAACATTCGAACCGCCACGTTCGAACAGCAACGCTCGGCGCCCGCGCGGGTACCAGAACGCCCACTCCTCCAGGACTCGTGAATCATTCACCTCAAAGCCATAGGTGTGACGGATGCCATCGATGACAAGATCGACCTCAAATGTGGTCGGCCGTTCCGACACATCATCCAGCAGGAACCGATTTCGAGCCACCGGTGAGCTAGCCGTGCCAGATCGGAAGGAGTGAAGCACCAGGGCCGTCATGTCGGCCATGGCTCTCAGTGCATTCGTCTTCCCGGATGCATTGGCGCCGAAGATCCCGGCAGCGGGCAGCAAATCGATCCCCGAACCGCTGTGCTGCCACTCGATGTGCCGACCGACGCCAGGCTCTGTCATTCTGGTGGTCGCCATCGAAATCTCGATGGCATCACGGAAGGATCGGACGTTTGACGCCGCAAACCTGATCAGCATGAGTCTCCCATCGGCCGCCTGCGAAGCGATCTTAAGCTGACAATTACGGGAATCCCGCAGAAAACGACGATAAACCCTGGGTTCGGGTGAGTCAATGGGAATCTGCTGGCGCTCCCCCTTCCCCAGGCAGGTCCTCTTCGTCGTAGGAGCCAGGCTGGGCGGAGAGGCTCGATGCCGTCGCCCCGACGATGTTTGGTCCAGAAACTACTGGGGAACGACCGGCGGCCGCTCCCCAGGGTTATGCAGGCCCACAGGTCCTGCAATGAACTCCTCCCAGTATCGCACGCCAATGGCAACCGGCTGGCCGGGACCTCATCCACGTGGCCACGGGGACGACCGCGAAGCAACCGACGATAGATGTTGTGCGTCTGGCAACTTGTCACAGCGAGGTGGCAGGATCGAAATCGTGTCTCAGGGGGTAGCCTGGAAGCAGAAGGAGCAGGAGTGATGACGGAGCCAAGAGCCCGAATCGAAATCGCCCTCGACGGTGGGACCGCGGGCGCCATTCCGCTGGCCGACCTTGCTCGCCTCGCAGAGCACCTCCAAGAGCTCACTCATCGGCTCGCGCGCTCGTTGCAGGAACGAGACGGGCCGGGGAGAAGTCCACTATCTCTACACCTACTCTCGGACCTGGTGGCAGTCGGCATTCGGTCCGGCAGCGCCGTCCTAGAGGTGGAGGCCCCCGCTTGGAGTGACGAACTGGCATTCGCCGATCTTGCACCGGATGCGGGCGTGCAAGCACTCAGCCTCGTGCTGGCCGGCCTCGAGACTTCGGCCACCCAATCGCCGTTGCCAAGCGCGTATACGGAACCGGCTCGGGAGTCTCTGAGAAAGTTCGTCGCCTCCGCGCAAAGTTACGACAGAATGTCACTGTCATTCTCGCACCACAATGAGGACAAGAAAGTCAGCGTTCAGCCGGCGGTAGTTCGGTTCCCCACGCTTGCCGAGGAGCCGAGCCAAGAAGAAGGCCAGATCGAAGGAGAGCTCTACGCACTCAACTCGCACTCTGGGCTGTACCAGGTTGAAGACAACACCAGCCACACCGTGAAATGTCATGCCGATCCGCAAAGCAGCATGGCGCGTGATCTTGAGGACGCGATCAGACGGACCGTCAGGTTGAGTGGTCTCATCACCCGAGACCCAGGCGGCCGGATCAGAGACATCGAAATAAAGTTGGTGGAAGCTGTCGAAGCCACCGCGGTTGGATGGGAGTTCGACCTGGGGTCCGCGATTGACGAGGCGGCGCCCATCGATCCGTCCGAATTCATCATCCCTGATCTCACTGAAGAAGAGGCGCAGGCCTTTCTCGACGCCATCGAGTCCCCTTGAACGATCCTGTCGCCGTCGTTGACACGGGTCTCATCTCAGCCCTGCCGAGCCTCAGTTCTCAAGATTCATGGAGGTGTTCAATCGGCATCGGGTGACATTTTGCACACAGTTTTGCTACATAATTTGACGTATGCGCAAACGCGCAAAGTTATGGCACGATGCGCAAACAAGTGAATCAAACGCGACCACCAACCAGAAGGCCAGCGAAAAAAGTCATACGCTAGAAGCGGCAAAGAATTGGAGCCGCACCCAATCTCCGCCTCGCGCCGTTTCCGTCTTTGACGGCCCGTCCGTTCTTGCATTGGCAGAACGCAGACGATCCCGGACTGAGGAGCGGCTCGAGTTTCTCGGCTCTCGCCTGGCAGGAGCTCGTCCGACTCCTGCCGGTGACCGACGAAATTCGATCATGGACTCGACAAAAGCACCGGCTGCCGTGAGGTTCGAGCGATCTACTGATGTGCATCGTGGAGGTGGGCAAGGGACGAGCGTCGCGGTGGCTGTCAATGCGGACCCGTGAAAGCATAGATATATCGTCTTCCCAACCATATCTGATCGGATATACTCGGAGCATGAACCCGATACGGAGACTGCGACGGATGCTTGGACTCACGCAGACAGAGTTAGCGCAAAGAGCCGGTACGTCGCAACCAACGCTGGCGGCGTACGAGTCCGGCGCCAAAAGCCCTACGTACCGCACATTCGAGCGCATTGTCTCCGCC
>CALCCX010000069.1 GCA_937900165.1 uncultured Acidimicrobiia bacterium
TTGTGTATTGTATTTTTTTTTTTTTCAAGCAGAAGACGGCATACGAGATATATCAGTGTGACTGGAGTTCAGACGTGTGCTCTTCCGATCTTGGGCGGTGGTTTCGGACTCCGGCGGCTACCACCGAGTCGTCGAGACGCTCGAACACACAGAGATCACCTCTGGCCACGGCGAGGGCATGACCCGTCATTGCGTCGACACCAAGGGCCGGGAGTGGGACGAGGTTTGCACGCTTTGGGAGGACGGAACACAGTTCTCGATGACCGTAGACGTCGAATCATATCCAACTGCTTTCAGGGCATTTTTCAAGAAGGTGGTCGGCACCTGGACCGTTGAGCCGGAGGGTGAACGAACCAAGCTGACGATGCGTTTCGACGGATCCACCAAACTCGGGACGATTGGTAAGGTGGCCGTCGCCGCCATGGGCCGCTGTTCCGTCATCGACGGCATTTTCGACGGTTACCAGGCCCTCATCGAAAGCCGCCGTCGCTCCGGCGGGCTCGGCTCCTCATAGAAACAAGCCGAGACCGGTTTTCGAGTCATTCTTGAGCCGGGTTCCAGTTTTTCAGGATTTCCTCCCCGCGCCGGGATTCGATGTGTAGGGTTTTTTCCAGTTGCCGCTAACGGGGCGGCCGACAACATGTACGGGGGTAATTCGATGAAGAAAATTTCCAGGTCCAAGCTGACGGTGTTTGTGGTGTTCCTCCTGGCGATGACCACGCTTGCACCAGCCGCAGGGGCCCAACCCGATCAAGAAACCGACAACGTTCAACCCGACCAGGCTCCGACGCTCGGTGAACGCGATCCATCAGCCGAACTTGAAGCGCGAGACGAGATAGCGCGCGATCCGATGACCGGACCGCGAGTGAATCTCAACATCCGACAAATCGGTCGAGGCGAACGGCTCGAGCCAGATGCAACCACCGACGTTTGGGCGAGCCGTGGTTATGCCTACACCGGGACGTTCAGCTCACCATGCGGTGGTGAACCTGATGGTGGAATCTTCGTGTGGGATGTGCGCAATCCGACCAACGTATCCCAGGTCGGCTTTGTTGCCTCGCCTGATGGCAGCCGCTCCAATGACGTGAAGGCAGCCAGAATGCGTTCAGGCAACGTGATGGTTCACTCGAACGAGCCGTGTGACGGGGGCCCTGGGGGCTTCGAGATCTACAACGTCGATGATCCTTCGAATCCGGAGTGGCTGGCGTCGGTACGCATCGACGAGCTCAACGCAGTGTCAGACGCCATCTTCGGTGGAATAACCGACGTGGGTGTGCACAACCTCTGGTTGTTCCGCCAGGGTCGAACCGACTACGTAGGCGTCGTGGCACAGACGGCCTTCGACAACTTCATGATCTTCGATATAACCGATCCGACGGCTCCTGAGCTTGTATCGGCCTGGGGCGCCGAGGAATTGTTCGACCCGGGTGTTGGCGACCTAACCGATGTCACGGACCCTGACGGCCGGGTGCTAGACGCGGCACTGTGGCTACTGGACGGGTTCGGGGCGTCAGCCAACCGGTTCCTGCATGACGTCACAATTACGCGAGACGGCACGAAAGCCTATCTGAGCAACTGGGATGCCGGTTTGGTGTTGCTGGACATCAGCGACGTTTACAACCCAACCGTCATATCTGTTGCAATCGATGAGACCAGCGAGGACGGCGAGGTCAACAGCCACGCTGCCTGGCCGAACCGGGACGGATCGATCGTGGTCGAGGGAGAAGAGGACTTCTCTCCGTACGCTCTCCAGTTCTCGATTACGGATGGCGACAACGCTGGTGAATATGAGGCTGCCGAAGGCAGCATCGGTCCAGCGATAGCGGATCTGCCGGATCGCATTTTCTCGGGCCCGACGACCTACGTGGGACTTGGCTGCGAGGGTGACACCGCGACGTCGGCGGACGCGCAAATCGCGATGCCGCCGGCACCAACGGCTGAGTCTCTTGCTCTCATTCAGAGAGGCGAATGTGCGTTTTCGCTGAAGGGGGCCAACGCTGCGGCCGCCGGGTACGCTGGCATGGTCGTGTTCAACGACGAGGCCCGCGGAGATGGCCTAGTCGTGATGGGCGGCGACCCGGTCGACATTCCTGGTGTGTTCGTCGGTCACTCGACGGGCCTGGCAATCGTTGACGCGGCATCTGCCGCGGACCTGGTGATCGGTGCAGACGGCGCCGGTGTGGCTGCTGAGGCAGTCGCAGATGGTTGGAGCGGGTTCAGGGTGTGGGACTACTCAGACCCCGCCAACCCGGTGCTCGCCAGCATCATCAACACGGTGTGCAGCGCCAATCCGGACGACTCGAGTTGTGACCCGGCCGGTACATATTCGGCGCACAACGTGGTGGTCGAGACCCGAGGAAGCCGAACTGTTGCATACATGTCGTGGTACTTCGATGGTGTGCTCGTGTACGACATCACCGATCCGTACAACCCGGTCGAGATCGCTCAGTTCAGCGACGACAGTGCCGAATTCCAGGAAGCCAACGGCGGACCCCAGGACATATGGGGTATCTACAAGGGCCCGGCGCCTTGGATCTACGCCTCAGACCGCAATGGCGGCCTGTACGTGTTGAGAATCGGCGGCTAAACAGACACGAGAGCGAGGGCCGGGGTCTTAACAGCTCCGGCCCTCACCGACTCTGGCCTCCGCGAAAAGGGCCCACTCCGACACAGTCGAAGCGGGAGCCCAATTCGCGGAGGCCTTCTTGTCACGGCGGGTGGTCGTCCCCGGCCGGCCAATTCTCGGCGGCCCATCTCTCTAGGACCGAGTACGCCTTGTCGGTGATCGGTACCCGGTTCTGTCGTTGTTGGGATCCCGAGACGAGTTTGCTGACTGCTTCTGCCCCCCTCTCCGAAGGTGTGGGTTCCCATCGGTCGCCCTGGCACCATGGGCGGTTGGGAGCAAGACCCTGTTCTTCCTGGACTTCGGCACCGG
>CALCCX010000070.1 GCA_937900165.1 uncultured Acidimicrobiia bacterium
GGGTACGGCGACCACCGAGATCTACACTCTTTCCCTACACGACGCTCTTCCGATCTCGCGTCGTCCACGTCGGCCAGGAACTCGAGGCGCGGTTGTTGATCGAGACCGAATACCGTCGGAGCGGCCCTGTAGGCCAGAGCGTGGACCTTGCCGATGAACCCGCTTCCAATGAGCCCAATACCCAATGTCGTCATCTGGTCCTCAGCTCATCACGAAACTCACGCATACCAGAGATTTCGACGGGTTGGGCACGAAGCCAGTCGCCAAAGTCGGGATTCGAAAAGACCAGGTACTCGCCCAGACGCCAATCGGCATCTCCCGGGTGGACTCCCTGCACGTCACCGGGCACCGCACAATGAAGCGAGAGGTAGTTGACCCCTGGCTTCAGCTTCCCGATCATCGATTCGATGAGTCCTCGGTGATCCGGTCCGCCCTGGTTGGCGAGCGGCATGATGAACGAATCCCCCACTGCCAGCCCGGCCTGGTCGGCGACGGACCGGGCCCGCTCGAGGACCGAGACGTCTACTTCACCCATGGAAAGCACTGCGAGATAGTCATGAATCCGGCGAGGGAACAGGATGGGCAGGCCAAAGCCGCCCGCAATGCTGACGGTCGAATCGACGAACTCGGGGGCCAGCGCTGCTCCCATATGGTGGTCGAGGTGGGTCACGTCAACGCCGGCCGCCAGAGCGAAATCGACCTGAGCTCGAAGCTCGATCGCGACGGCCTCTGGCGACGCGTTGCGACGTAGCTCTGGCACCGTAGACCACATGTACCCATCGGAGTCGATCAGGCCGGAAGCAGGATCGGTGGTGGAAATTGGACGCCAGCGAGCCGCGGCCGACTCCGAGGTCAGCGTCAGGTGCACTCCGAGGTCCATCGAAGCGACTTCTGGGTGTTTGGCCACTTGAGGAAACCAACCGCAAGGCACCATCACCGAACCACATGTGACTGGACCGCCCCCAGTCAGGGAGAACCAAGCCTGGTTGGCACCATGTGAACCTGCGATATCGTCGAGATGCGGGATGAGGACGGTGGCGAAGGGTTCAGAATTGGGGGTCGAGGCGGCCACGAAGGAATCAGTCGACCGGAGGCCCAGTAGTGGTCCCTATGACAAGCGAGGGCGGCAGCACGATGTGACGGGTCTCGGTACGAGCTTCCTCGATCTTCTCGCGCAGCAGCCGCACCGCCTTCTTGCCGAGTTCGAGGGTGGGTTGAGCGATCGTGGTCAGGTCGATCCTGCCCATCCTGGCCATGGAGATGTTGTCGTATCCGGTGACGGAAAGCCCACCTGGCACGGCTATTCCCGCCAGGTCGGCCACCTCGAGGACCCCAATGGCGGCAAAGTCGTTGGGAGCTACGATGGCAGTCGGCATTTCTGCCGATGCAAGGATGGTTTGCATCGCGCTGCCGCCGCCCTCACTTGTGAACGCACCGTCTACCACCACGATGTGGTCCGCCAAACCGTGGTGACGCATACGCGTCTCATAGCCGGCTCTCCTTCCCGGCCCACCGGCGGCGTCTCCTGGCGAAATGTGAACGATCCTTCGATGGCCAAGGCCCACCAGGTGGTCGACCAGCATCGCCGCGCCAAGTTGATCGTCGTCACGAACAGAATCCACCAGAGACGAAGGGGTTTCCCTGCTGATCGTCACCGTCGGCACAGACTGGGCAACGTCTTCGAAGAGTTCGAGGGGTCCGACGTTACCGAGCAGGATGAGGCCATCGACCCTCAACTGGAGAAGGGTGTCGACGGCCATCCTTTCACGATCTGCGTCCAGGAAACCCGAACTCAGCAGCGCCCGATATCCCGACGCAACAGCACCCTCCTCGATGCCATCTGCGACGTCGGCAAAAAAAGGATTATGGAGGTCGGACAATACAACGCCGAACACCCCGGACCTCTGGCGCACCAAACTCCGGGCGGCGGCGTTGGGCCGATAGTTCAGTTCGCGGGCGGCATCGAGCACGGCGGCTCTCCGCCCGTCGCTCACCGTCGGTGAATCTCGCATGACAAGCGACACCAGCGACTTGGATACGCCAGCTCGCTTCGCGACATCGTTGATGGTCGGGTGTTTTGGGCGATTCATGGACATCCGCCTGAGAATCTACCAGCCCACCGAACAGCGCCTGGGACTCTGACGGATGGCATGTAGGTCGATATTGGGAGTTTCACCCCTCACCGATTTCGGTCATGGGCAGGAGACTCCTCGATCAATGCGGGACATCTTCGGGGGACAACAGCGGCTGAGGACCTGCCCCCAAAACCGATTGATCGAAATCCACAACCGACCCGGTCATCATTCCCGAGTCGTCGGAAGCAAGGAATGCCACAGCCTTGGCCACCTCGTCGGGCTTGAGCAGGCGACCGAACGGCATCGCCGCCTCCGCGTCAGCGAGCCAGTTGTCGTCGGCCTCGTGATACCCCCTTTGGATGGCATCCTCGCCGGGCGTGTCCATCCAGCCGATGTTGAGTGTGTTCACGCGGATGTGATCACGCGAGAGTGCGAACGCCGCGTTGCGAGTCAGCGGCAACAAAGCCCCCTTGGACACGGCGTATGGAGCGAGTACCGGTATGGCCCCGTGGGCGGCCACGGAACCGATATTCACAATGGAGCCTGCAATCTTCTCCCTGCGCATGATCTTGGCCACCCCTTGAATCAAGAAAAACGGGGCGCGAGTGTTCACGTCGAGCATCTCGTCCCATAGCTCAATGGTGGTATCGAGGATCGTTCCTCTCTGCGTCAGCGCGCCGACGTTCACCAGCACGTCGATCCGGCCAAAATTTTCGTCTGTCGTGGCGATCAGCCGCTCGAGATCGTCCGCAACGCTTAGATCCATCTGTACGAAAACCGCGGTCGTACCGAGAGCCCGGAGCCTTTCCACCACCGCTTCGCCACGTTCTTCGTTTCTCCCGCACACCACGATTCCATTCGCTCCCTCTGACGCAAGCCGGTGGGCTATCGCCTCACCAAGACCTTGTGTGCTCCCGGTCACCAGTGCGACCTTGCCGTCGAATCGCGCCATACAGATTCCTCTCGATTCCGTCCTCAGGGCGAGTATATTCGTCCTCGACTTGGAACGTTCCAAGGAGCTCTGGGACGGAAACACAGTTCCGGTAACGTTCTATCGCTGATATCTTCGGACTGATGCCTCGACACCTCGAACGGCCACTGGCCCGGCGAGACATGGAAGAGATCCTCCGCCGGGCAATCGCCATCGACTCTCAATCTGAGTCGTCCACGGCGACGGTCGAAGACGTCTACCGGATCGCTGCCGAGCTTGGGCTGTCGAGCGAGTCTGTCGACCAAGCGTTCGTGGAGCAGAGCACGAAGGTGCCAGGAGTCGCTGGGTGTGCGTCTGCTTCGATCGTTGCCATCGGCGACCTGAACACGTATGAGCGACACCTGGAGAGTTCGCTGCGCTCTCACCAGCTCGAACGACGGTGGGTCGACCAGCCAACTTGGTGGGACCAGCGAAGCGGGTGGTGGCCCGACATTTCACGAAACGTGACGGCGCTCAGCGTGCAGTCATCCACCAAGGTGTTCGACGGAAAATTCAGCGTCACGATGGCTGTACCGCTGACCTGGATTCGCCTTGTTTACGGAAGTATCGGTCTGGCAGCCATGGTCGCAACGATCGGCTTCGTGATAGCGAATCTGATGGGCGTGGCTTTCTTGATGATGGGGATGGGTTTGGCGGCTGGTGCGACTTACCACCTCCGGGTGCGGCGCATCGCCTTGTGCCTAGACGATGCACTCCGCGAGGCTGCCGCGGCAGGCGCCAAGAACGCGACAATCGAATCTTCAAGTTGGACAGTGCCGGTCTTACGTCTCCACCGGTAGGTTCCGAAGATGCGGCCCGCCGAGTAACCGGGGCTGTCAGGTCCCTACTCGTTGGTGTTTACGTTCTGCTTCCATCTCTGCCCTGGCAACCCTGACTTGTTCGCGGTCACTGACTTCCGGGATACCTACCTCCCACCAGGCCCCACCCTCCGTCCAGGTGTACTCGTCGACGTCCATCACAATGCCGTAGGAGCGATCTGCGGCCTTGGCGCGAGCCCAGGCGGCCGGAAGGTCCTCGAGACGGTCGACTTTTTCCGCGATGGCGCCCATTGATTCGAGATGTTTGACGAAGTCCACGTGGAAGTAGCGGGAGTGCCGGCTGGTGCTCAGCAGGTTGTTGAATTCTGCGCCTCCCGTATTCACCTGGAGACGGTTGATGACGGCGAAACCCCCATTGTCGAGCACCATGAAGATGACCTTGTGGCCGGTCGTCACCGTCGAATAGACATCCGAGTTCATCATGAGGTACGAGCCATCGCCCACCCAGGAGATGACATCGCCTTGCGCTCTGGCCATCTTGGCCCCCCACGATCCGCCGATCTCGTAACCCATCGTCGAGTAGCCGTACTCGGAATCAAAAGAACCGACCGATTTCGATCTCCAACCCATGGCCAGCTCACCAGGCAGCCCGCCGGCGGCTGACCGGCAATAGTCATCGTCGTCACACAGCTCGTTGATCACTTGGTTCACCTGGGCGTAGGCCGGTGCTCCTTCCTGCTGACGTTCTTTCC
>CALCCX010000071.1 GCA_937900165.1 uncultured Acidimicrobiia bacterium
CGAAAAATGACTCGCCGCCACCTCCCCCAACTGTCCAGCTCGCTCCTATCGAACCCGCAGGGTTCGCCTGGACGGGGGAGGAGATGTTCAGGCAAGTTCTCTTGGGTCGCGGAGGAGATGTTGTGTGTCTGTCCCCGCCGAGGGTAGAGGTGGTTGGGGGACGAGGCCTCGACTTCGTCGAGGTTGGAGGGGGGCGGCACAACCATCTGTCCCCCCGGACGGCGAGGTACGAGCCGTTTGTTTGGGGGGACGAGCGAGCTTGCGAGCGGAGGGGGGCATCGATCTCCCATGAGTATGCGGGCTGTGGGTTTGACCGGAGCAGGTACTCATGGTCGGAACCGCCCCCTCCGGCGGCGAAAAATGACTCGCCGCCACCTCCCCCAACTGTCCAGCTCGTTCCTCGCAGGACGGGGGAGGAGATGTTGTTGGCCCGCCGTCGCAACTTGAGATTGCGCGCTCGCCTGCCGCGCCTCAATCGGCTGTGGCTGGGTTTAGAGGACTTGGTGGCGGCCTTGGGTGTCGAACCATTCCATTGTCTGGTCGATGCGTTCGATTTGGCCGTTGCGGACGTAGTGGGCCCACGGTTCTACGCCTGCGCTGCCCAGGCGTAGGCGTCGATCCCTTTCCACCTCGACATAGAATCGGTAGGCTTCGATGACGTCCTCTGGTGAATAGTTTTCGTACCCAGCGCATAGTGCTTCGAGGCGCATGCGGAGTGGGGCTCCTTCCGGAAAGCCCGCTCTGGTCTGGTCTTGCGGGGGGCCGAGCGGGATGAGCGTCCAGGCGGCCATGGCGAGGTCGTCGATCGCCGGGCCGGGAACCGCGAATTCGAAATCGATGAAGGCTGCGGCACGGCCATCCCGCCACACGATGTTTCCAGCCCCTAGGTCGCCGTGGCGGATCACATCACCCTTGCGTTTGGGGATACTCCCGTGGGCCCAGATTGTTTTGGCAGGTGGCCTGTAGTCCTTCGAGACCTCGTGGAACTCGCGAAGCAGTCGACCAACGCTCCGCAAACCTCGATTTCGGAGCATCGGACCATCAAACGGGATGGGTGACACCCAGCCCTCGATCCAGCTCACGCCTTCTTGTCCCTCGTCGTCGATGCCTCGCGAACGGGGCGCCTCGAATTCCCGGCTCTCCAGATAGTTCAAAAAACGATGGACCGACGGCGTCCAGGGCAGAACGGCCCGACGGACTGTCGACGGTCGATCAGACCAATCAACCATATGAGGATTTTACGGCAAATCGAGCCGCATTCTCAGTGTTCGGGGACAAAAGAGGTCCAGCGACCCAGGCTACGAGTAAAGACGCTCGTGGCTGCGGACGGCGAAACGGTCGGTCATCCCGGCGACGTAGTCGGTCGATTGCATCGACACCGGCGCGTCATCGATCTTGTAGCTGGTCGGGATCTCTTCTGGGTGATCCACGAAGTAGTCGACAAGATCGCGGATGATCCGTATCGCCCATTGGCGACTCTGCTCGTTTTCCGGCCTCAGGTAGACCCGCTCAAACATGAACGCTCGCAGTTCGTGCATCACGTCGAGTATCTCCGGTGCCATGACCACCTGGCCCTTGATCAGTGACTCCTCGACAACGGCCCGCACCATCGTTCCGACCCAACCGCTGTGGTTGTCGCCAAGCAACGCCTGAGCCCGAAACGGAAGGTCTGGGTAGGTGATGATCTCTGCCCGCGTTGCGTCAATTATGTCGTGGGCCAGATAGGCGATGCGATCAGCGAACCTGCAAAGGCTGCCTTCGGGGGTGACTGGGGGAGGGTCGATTTTCCACGAGTGGGCACGGATGCCATCGAGAGTTTCTTGACGAAGGTTGAGTGGCTCGAGCACGCTGAGGATTCGCACGGATTGAACCGAGTGCAGCCATTCGCCTTCGACGTATGGGCTGAGGGCATCTTCGCCTGTATGACCGAATGGCGAGTGTCCAACGTCGTGCCCCAGGCAGATCGCCTCCGTCAGGGCCTCGTTGAGCCCGAGCGAGGTGGCCATCGACCGGCCGATCTGGGCTACCTGCATGGTGTGAGTCAACCTGGTTACGAAATGGTCGTCATCCGGGACCATGAACACCTGGGTCTTGTGGGCCAAGCGGCGGATGGCTTTGCAATGGATGATCCGGTCTCGGTCCCGCTCGAACTCGGTCCGCCAGGCGTCTTTCGGTTCGGCTGTGGCTCGGGTCCCGGAACCAGTCGAGCGCGTCGCCAACGGGGCGAGGGCCTCTTCGGCGTTTTCTCGAACCGTGCGATCGGTCCGCTTCAGTTTGTCCTTCATCACACGACGTTCTCACGAATCCGGGAGCTGATGTAGTCCATCGTGGCGACGACAATGGCGATGGCGAGCATGTTGACCGAGGCCGCCCGGTAGTCGAGCAGCCTGATGTTCTGCTGGAGGATGAGCCCGATCCCGCCACCACCGGCGAAGCCGATGATGGTGGACATGCGCACGTTGATATCCCACCGGTACATCGTGAACGAGATGTAAGGGGGCACGATTTGGGGGATGACCGCGTACACGATTGTTTGAACCCGGTTGGCGCCAGTCGCTCTGACGGCCTCGATCGGTCCAGCCGAGATGCTCTCGACCTGTTCGGAGTAGAGCTTGGCCAGGGCGGCGACCGTGTGAAGGGCGAGGGCCAACGATCCGGCGAACGGCCCAAGCCCAACCCAAACCACGAACACGAGCACCATCACAAGGGGTTCGATCGATCGGATCGTATTGAACACGGTTCTCGCTATGAAATAGACGGAAAGTCCGATGCCTACCGTCTCGCGGCGGACAGCACGGGCCGCAAGCCCCAGTCCGATCAGGGCCCCGGCTATGAGCGGCCACCAAGTGATGGCCATGGGGTCGGTGATGCGATAGAGCCAGCCCAACATTCTGGCGACGAGTATCGCAAAAAGAGCGCCGGCCGCCGCTGCCAAAACCAAATCGAGGATCCGGGTGGAGTTGCGTGGGAGCCTGGCTCGGATTCTTTCCCCCAATCTCCCAGCCAAGTTCATGGCCACTCCGGCCGCCAGGAGCGCCGTAACGATGACCATGATCGCGTCGAGGATCTCGCCGAGACTCGACAGGAACGACCCGAGGAATCCTGCCCCGCCCAGCTTTGCGGCGGCCCAATCGCCGAATGACTGCCCGACAAAGGCGATCAGAAACAGCTCGATGATGGCCAGGCCGGCGACCACGACGAGAACGGCGACTTTGATTCCCGTCTGCATCTGTTCATCGTCGTCCTCTGGAGACAACACCCAACGAATCAACGCCCAGATTACGGCGGGTATCGCGACGAGGCCGACGATGAGCATGGCTGGGGTTCCGGTGAGCTGTTCGCTGGCAGATCGTCCGTATCTCGAGAGAAGAATTCCGATCGCGATTCCAACCGGCAGAGCCATGATTTGCAGAGCAAGCCTCGTGATGGTTGTGGATACGTCTCGCATGAGGTTCTTGGCAGCAATGAAACTCAGGGGGATGGCAAGTGCGGTCCCTACAGTTGTGGCAAGCAACGCGAGAAACACCGTTTCGATGATTCGGTCCCAAGTGTCGATGGCCGCCTTGCTGATCCGAGGTGACATCACGACGATGGCCTCCCCGGTGTCAGGGTTGATCTCTTCGGTCACCACCTCGACTCGGCTGAATATCGAACCGATTGGCTCGCGGTTTCTGGCGCGGATCGTTTGGGCAAGCTCGTTGGCTCGTTCCCGGGTGTCGACCGTGACTGTGAACTCTCCTGCCTCGTCTGTCTGATATGGCCCAAGTCGGAACTCGAGGTCGCCCTCGGGTGGGACCTGAACCATTTGGCCCCTTGCGTTTGGTGCGAAGTTGAAGCCGGTGCCCGTGATCGTCCCGCCAGGTTCGACGCACGGCGGCTCCACGATGATGTGCCGAACGTTCGTATCGATGCTCCTGGGTGGCGCCCCTCCAGCCGGGCAGGGCAGAAAAAACTCTGCGTCGGTATTCGTTGCGGTCCGTTCGTAGGTGAATATCTCAGGCCTGGCCAGGTCGCGGATCACCCTGACGAGCTGCTCCTGGCGGGTCTCGGAACGGATCTCTTCAAGGGTGACGTCCGTTGTTTGGAAACCGAACGCATAGACAACCAGGCCCGCAAGGATTGCCATGAACACGAAGAGCGGACGGCGCTTCTTTCTCCGCCCTCCAGCAAGTTGGCCTTCTGTCTGATCTGGTTCGACGGAACTAGCCAACTCGTTCGGCCTCCGTCCCGTATATTTCCTTGAACCGCGCATCGTCGATCTCGTCAGGCGTACCTGAGAACACGAGTTCTCCGTCATTCAGTGCGATCACCGAGGTCCCGTAGCGATGTACCAGGTCGAGAAAGTGCAGGCTGCACATCACCGTCGCGCCGGTCTCGCGGTTGATCTGTTCGAGATACTGCATGATTGAATGGGCCAGTACCGGGTCAAGACTTGCGACCGGCTCGTCTGCCAGGATCATGCGAGGTTCCTGCATCATTCCCCTGGCGAGATCGGAAGAGCGTCGTGTAGGGAAAGAGTGTAGATCTCGGTGGTCGCCGTATCATTAAAAAAAAACAACACACATAAGGACGATCTAA
>CALCCX010000072.1 GCA_937900165.1 uncultured Acidimicrobiia bacterium
GTCGGGTTGGCGGCCGCCTCCTACCTCACTGAACGGTACATCGACACGATCGTATTGGAGGCCGGCCAAGCCGTCGGGCACACGATTCGAGATTGGGGCCACATTCGCATCTTCTCGGATTGGCGATCAGTCATTGACGGTGCATCCAGGAGGCGCCTCGAATCCACCCGGTGGGAGGCACCTGCACCTGGCGAGATCCCGACCGGCGATCAGCTCGTTACCGACTACCTGGAGCCATTGGCAGCAACGCTCGGCGACCGGGTTCGGTTGCTCAACAAGGTCACGGCCATCTCCCGCCTCGATCTGGACAAGGTGGTCACCACTGACAGGGAGCTACAACCGTTCGTGGTGAGAGTCGAAACAATTCATGGAGAAATCGAACTGCTCTCTCGAGCCGTCATCGACGCATCAGGCACCTGGCTCAACCAGAATCCGCTCGGTTCTTCAGGTCTGCCGGCCAGGGGCGAGCAGACGGCCACCAGAATCCGTTATGGCATGCCTGATGTGCTGGACGGGGAACGATCCCGCTACGCGGGCAAGCGGGTGATGGTCGTCGGCGCCGGCCACTCTGCGTCGAATACGCTGCTAGACCTGACCGAGCTCGCGTTGACCGAGCCCGAGACCGAACCCATCTGGGCGATTCGGCGCCCCGTCGCGACCAGGACCTACGGTGGTCTCGAGAACGACCAGCTTCCCGGCCGCGGCAAACTCGGCCTCGAACTGCGACACAGGGTGGAGGGTGGCCAGGTCGAACTCGTTGCTGATTTCAAGGTCACCGAGATCAAGGAGACCGACAGCGCGGTGGAGGTGAGCGGTGTTGGCGCCGATGGCACAATCCGCACCAGCGTCGTCGACGAGATCGTGGCCACGACCGGCCAACGGCCCGATCTGGCCATAACCCGCGAGCTCCGGCTCGACCTCGACCCCTGGCTGGAGGCACCGCGCCAATTGGCCCCGCTCATCGACCCGAACGTGCATTCCTGTGGCACGGTTCCACCCCACGGCGTGGATGAGCTGAGCCACCCAGAGGCAGACTTCTACACGGTCGGGGTCAAAAGCTACGGCAGAGCGCCCACCTTCCTGATGGCGACCGGGTACGAGCAGGTCAGGTCGATCGCGGCCGCCATCGCAGGCGATTGGGAAGCGGCACGGCGCGGCGAGCTGAAGCTACCTGAGTCCGGCGTGTGCGGCATAGCCGCCCCAATCGAGGTCGGCGCCGGCCAGGGTGACACCGCGCAGGAAGAATCGAGCTGCTGCTGAGCGGTTGGTGCGGGGACTCCTAGCCTAGATCCACCGCATGGATTGGCTCCTCGCCCGCCTCGCCGGTCATGGCAAGGATTTCTCAGGCCTGGCTTGTCTCACAGATGGTGAAGGCCGAGGCAATCCTGGATTTCAATGGCTGAGCGGCCCGCCGGGCGACTCGCTTCCCTAAGTCGGTGGATCCAGGCTTAGGGGATGGTGAAAGTGGTCTCGACCCCGCATAACTCGCTCGTGTCTCCCCCACATTCCTCACCAACGAACACCTCGTAGACGCCAGATTCGAGGTCATCGACAAACAGGGAAAACGCCCCGTAGGTCGGCAACCATGCCGTGTTGACACCAACGAACTCATCTGAGCCCACATCTGTGATCCAATGACCCCGAGCATTTGCCGCCACGGCCGAGCCATCGGCAGCCGTAATGCTCAATAGCCCCTGACCTTCGAAAAAGCGGGCGAAACCGGTGATCTCGACTTGAGCGTTCGCGCCACCAACCACCGGAGGACCGGCGAGCAGAGTCAGGCCGTCTCCGGTGATCCAGGTCGGCTCGGCGTCGCGGTCGGTGCCGATCAGGTCGACGATGATCCGAGCAGGATTGGCCCTGAACGAAAGGGCCACGTCGTCATAGCCGGCGACCAGCCAGACTTGGAGAAGACCCTCTTCCGGGGACCCCGGAATCGTCAGCACCGCCAGTGTTGAGCCGAAGCGATCGATGGTGGCCGTCTGGACCACCTCGCTCAACCAACGCGGCAAGGCCAGCCGGACACCATCGTCGAGCGGCAGCAACTCGGTCCCGGTGGCATTGAAAGACGCGACCGGCGAAACAGTCAGAGCTTCGAGATCGGTGTTGCCGAGCACGAAAACGTAGCGATCGCATCCCTCACCCTCGATCCGGGCCATACCCAGCACAGTGTTGGGCTGATCTTCGAGATCGACCACTTCATCGCCGTCTTGGCCAAAGTCCGGGGTTTCCTCCTTGCCACAAAGGTCGGCAGGCACGTCAGCGACCCAGGAGAGTGGAGGTTCGAGGAAGGCTCGATTCACAAAGCCGTCGGTACCATCCGGAAGGGTCACGCCCCACCAACCTTGCCCGTCCGAATCGGTCGACCCTTGCCCATTCAGCGCCACGTCCTCCGAATCCGGACCATAGGATCCGACAATCTCACCGGTCGCATCTGGGGTGGCTCTGACGTTCAACACATCGTCGGTAGCCACATTCACAACACGCCATCCCTCCCCCACGAAGACGGGTTGTCGGTTCTCGAAGGGATCGGTGGTCGTCGTGGCCGGCGGCTGGGTGGGAACCGTACTGTCATCCGTGGAGACGGGTGATGTTGTGGTGACGCCCCCTTCGAGTGAACCAGGATCCTCTGGCTCGCCAGGAGCGCCGACCACGCCGACCGTGGTCGGCACCGACTGACTTGTGTTTGCGGCAACCTCTCCGCCCTCGCCGGGGCCCCGGTTCGCAAACGCAACGACACCAACCGCAACAATCACTACTGCCGCAGCGCCAAGGGCACGGGTCCAGCCGGGAACCGGCCGCCGGGACGAAGAAGACATCTGTAGCCTCGCAAGGCCGGGCTCGGGATTCGCGTGGCGGGCCTGTCGCTGAAGTTCTTCGAATTCTCTGCGAATGCGTTCGTCGCTCATTGGGTGGGTTCCTCCAGTCGTCTGGCCAGGGCGGCCCGGCCCTGATGAAGATGGGCTTTGGCCGTGTTGATGGCACACCCCAGAATCTCGGCAATGTCCTCCACAGACCGATCCTCCAGGTAATAGAGCGCTACCGCGGCGCGCTGCTTGGGTGCCAGATCGGCGACCGCCCCCCACAATTCGTCGTCGTGGAAGGTGATGTCCAAGAGGGCGGGATCACCGGTGAACCGGACCCGCCCATCCCTCTCATACCGCTCGCGCCGCCGACGATTCGTGGCCAGGTTGATGGTGACCCGGCGTACCCAGGCTCCTGGTCGGTCGTAGGCGGAGATCTTCTGCCACTGGCGGTGGGCCCTGACCAGGGCTTCTTGGGCGATGTCCTCGGCAAAAGCGCCGGACCCGCTCACCGCGGCGGCAAGCGCGACCATGCTCTGGTATTCGCGACGGTAGAACTCATCAAAGTCGCTCTTGTCGGTCATCGTGATGGTTCCGTTCACAGCCCACACACACGTGGGGAAGCCCTGAGGTTTAGTCCAGGAAAAACTAGTGAACAATTGCAGCCGAGGGTTCGTTATCCGCCATCCGCCATCCGCGAGTCGCGAAGCAACTCGGTTAGTGAGCGGCGCGAACAGCGGCTTCTCGGCTCTTCGGGGTCAAACCTGCGGTCAGGCGCTTGGGGCGGGAGCGAAAGCCATGCACGACTCTGTCTCGTCGCACTTCTTGGCCTTCTTGCCAGAACCGCAGGGGCAAGGCACGTTGCGCCCAACCTTGGTTGAAGTCGCCTGGCGCTTATTCGCCCCGCCGCCGCTGGTGATGACCGCCTTGGGCCGTTGCACCTCGGCAGGTCGCTGGACCACCTCCACATGGAAGATGTAGCGAACGGCATCCCTCTTCACGGAGTCGACCAGCTCGGAGAACATGTCGTAACCCTCCCGCTGGTACTCCGTCAGTGGATTCCTCTGACCCATCGCCCTGAGCCCGATCCCGGCTCGCAGATAGTCCATCTCGCCAAGGTGTTCCCGCCATTTGTTGTCTATCAGCGACAACATCACCCGGTTCTCCAATTGACGCATGACATCGGGCGTCAGCTCCGACTCGCGCTCTTCAAATTTCGCCAGAGCTTCCTCGGTCGCAGCAATGGCCACCTTGTCTGCGGACAGACCACTCGACGAATCGAGGCCCTCTCGCGTCAGCTCGGTCGGATAGAGCACGGTCAGCTCTTTGATGAACTCGTCCCAGTCCCAGTTTGCCGGGGCAACAGATTCGTCGAGAAGTTCATAGACAGTCTCAGAAACTGACTCCTCAATCCATTGGAGCATGAGTTCGCGACTTTCCGCGGTACGCAGGATGCTGTTACGCCACTTGTAGATGACCTCGCGCTGGCGGTTCATCACCTCGTCGTATTTCAGAACGTTCTTGCGGATTTCGTAGTTGCGAGACTCGACCTGGCTCTGCGCTCGCTCGACGGCCTTGGAGACCATCTTTGCCTCGATCGGGACCTCGTCTGGGATATTGAGGCGTTCCATGATGCCGCTGACCCGATCGGTGGCAAAACGTTCCATGAGGTCGTCCTGAAGAGACAAGTAGAAACGAGATTCGCCTGGGTCACCCTGGCGGCCGGCCCGACCTCTCAGCTGGTTGTCGATGCGACGACTCTCGTGGCGCTCCGTACCAAGGATGTAGAGCCCGCCGGCGTCCAGAACAGTCTGGCGTTCGGTCTGCGTCTCATCGGTGTACCTGGCCAATGCAGCCTCGTACTCCTCTTGCCAGGCCTGGCTCCCGATCTCGGCACTTGAGCGAAGCATCAGTGCCCGAGCAAGATTCTCCGGGTTGCCGCCAAGGCTGATGTCGACTCCACGCCCTGCCATGTTGGTCGCGACGGTTACGGCACCGACCCGGCCGGCCTGCGCAACGATCTCTGCCTCTCGTTCGTGCTGCTTGGCGTTGAGGACCTCATGTTTGATCTTCGCCGACTCGAGCGCTGCGCTGATCGCCTCTGACCGGTCGATCGACACAGTGCCGACCAGCACCGGCTGACCTCTCTCATTTCGATAAGCGATATCTTCGACAAGGGCATCGAACTTGGCCGCCTCCGACTTGTAGACGACGTCAGCCTGGTCCATCCTGCCAATTGGTTGGTTGGTCGGAACCTCGACGACCTCCAAACCGTATATCTGCATCAGTTCGGTGGCCTCGGTGAGAGCGGTTCCCGTCATGCCTGCGAGCTTTTGGTACATGCGGAAGTAGTTCTGGAGGGTGATCGTCGCCAGCGTCTGGTTCTCCTCCTTGATCTCGACATTTTCTTTGGCCTCGATGGCCTGATGCAATCCCTCCGAATATCGTCGACCGTCCAGAACTCGTCCGGTGAACTCATCGACGATCTTCACCTCGCCGTCGGCGAGGATGTATTCCACGTCTTTTTTGTAAAGCTCCTTGGCGCGCAGGGCCTGGTCGAGATGGTGCACGAAATCGACCGCCGCATGGTCGTACATGTTCTCGATTCCCAGGATTCCCTCGACCTTGGCGACACCTTCTTCAGTGGTCAAGACCTGGCGCTTGCCAAGATCCACCTCGTAGTCGCTGTCAGGCCTGAGCCTGTTCGCGATCTTCGTGAAATCTCGATACCACTTGGCGGTGTCAGCGACCCGGCCAGAAATGATCAGAGGAGTTCTCGCCTCGTCAACCAGGATCGAGTCCACCTCGTCGACCAACGCGAAATAGTGACCACGCTGAACGAGGTTGGCGGTCTGCATGGCCATATTGTCCCGGAGGTAGTCAAAGCCGAATTCGTTGTTGGTCCCGTACGTGATGTCGGCTGCGTAGGCAGGACCTCGCTCAGAGGGGACATCGCCGTTCTGAATGATGCCAACGCTGAGCCCCAGGAATCGATGAATTCCCCCCATCCACTCCGCATCGCGCGCTGCCAGGTAGTCGTTGGTGGTCACGACATGTACGCCCTTTCCGACCAGAGCGTTCAGATATACCGGCATGGTTGAGACCAGGGTCTTGCCTTCGCCGGTCCGCATTTCGGCGATCTTGCCTCGGTTCAGTGCTGCGGCGCCAACGAGCTGCACGTCGTAATGCCGCTGACCGAGCACCCGTCTGGCAGCCTCTCTGACCACCGCAAAGGATTCGGCCTCGATGTCATCGATCGACGCACCATTCGTCAGTCGATCACGAAACTCGGTCGTCTTGGCAGCCAGCTGATCGTCACTCAGAGCTTCCATCGATGGTTCGAACTCGTTGACCTGTCGCGCCAACTCCTCGAGGACTTTGAGGGTTTTGCCTTCGCCAACACGAAGGACCTTTGACATGATGGACATACTGACTTCCAGTGTACGAGGGTCGTTTGAATCTCGAGTCGGCTCGGCCGGCCGGGCGGGGGGAACGGGCCGGAGCGCTCGCCTTCTGCACCAATTTACGGCTCTTTCACCGACTCTGTAACAACGATCCGTGGCGAGATTCTGTTCCTGCGAGAACCTGCAAGGCCAAGCCTCTACCCGGTCACGGATTCGAGCATCGACGCAGGATCTATTCCCACGCTATCAGACGTCAGCTGTTCTACTACTTCACCAGGGTCGATCTGCATGGGCTCAGGCGCAGCAATCCGAGTGCCGCCCACGTCGATGACCCTGACTCCCTCTGGAACATCGACCCGTGAGGCCTTGGTAACCATTGCGATGGATCCGTCTCGCATCCTGACGAGCGAACCAGGCGGGAAGACACCCAGAAGGGCGACCAGGCCCCTCACCATATCCGGGTCGAAATGGGCTCCCATACCTTGGGTCAGCACGTTCACGGCCTGCTGGGGAGTCTCGGCGCGACGATATGAACGCCTCGTCGTTAGCGCGTCATATACGTCTGCGGCTGTGACCAGACGGGAAAACAGATGCTTTGCGCGGTTGGCCGAACTTGCGGGATACCCTGCACCGTCGAAACGTCCGTGATGCTCGAGCGCCACCACCGCCGCGATCTCCTGACCCGGCTCGGCGGCCGCCAGGATCGCGGATGCGCCTTCCTGGGGATGAAGCTTGATCTCGGCCCACTGCTCGGCGTCGAGCCTTCCCGGATACTGGAGTACCGCTGCCGATACCCGCAATTTGCCGATGTCGTGGAGTAGGGCGCCCAAGGCCATCAATTCGAGGGCCTCATCATCCATGCCGAGAAACCGGCCCATAGTGATCGACAAGATACAAACGTTGACGGAGTGATAGAACGTGTACTCATCGTGGCTCTTCATCGTCGAAAGCAACACTGAGGCACCTGGTTGGGCGAGTGTCTGTTCAAGGAGATTCTCGACGACCAGCGAAGCGCCAGACAGATCGAATTCCTGGCCGGCCCCAACTGCCATTCCAATGCCGCGCAGAACGTCCAGCGAACGGGCATAGGACCGGCGCAAACCAGACATCGTTGCTCCACTCTGTAGGTCCGAAACCGTGAACGAGGACGTGTTGAGCCGTACGGTGCCCTCGGCGGGAAGGTCCCCGGTGCGTCCAGCGATCAGGCTCGCAACATCCGCCAAATCACCGCTGGAGACGTGACCGGCGAAGGTGATCGAGTCGATACCCGCCGACTGAAGCCGGCGGAGAAACCCGTTGAATTCGAGGGAGGCGTGGGCGAGCAAACCTCGGCCGAGAAAGAGGGAATCGCCGAGTACGGTGAGCACCGTCTCGCCATTCTGACCAACCATCTCATCAGCAGCCTTGGTGGCCGACCCAAGCGCATCCTCCACTGCCGGGTGACCGGGCGGATAGAGGGACAGTTGGGTCACCACTCCGCGGAGCGCGGACAAAGTGGCTCGGACATAGGCTTCAGCCATCGAATTCCTCCAGGGCCTTGCGGGCTGCGTCACGGACTTGACGGGCAGCTGCGGTGATCACGAACTTCTTTTTGGCCATCCGGGTCAACACATTGCGTGCGTCCTCGCTCCCGTCGCGGCCAACCAACTCGATCGCTCTCGACCGCTGGGCGGCGGACAACGAAGATGAAGCCAGTACATCGATCAGTCTCTCGGTCGCGGTGTGACTCGGTAGGCTTCCAAGAGCTGCAATGGCTGAGGAGCGCACGGTTTCTTCCGGATCCGAAAGTAGGGCAGCTATGCCGTCTATTCCCTCTTCACCTTCGAGGACCGCAACACCACGCACTGCTTCCACCCTCACCCGATGATCGATATGAACCAGGAGATCACGCATGGTCGGGGCCAAGTCCTCTCGGCCTGAACGTCTCAGAGCCACCGCCAGGTTCCGAACCAGGAACCAGCGTTCATCCTCCAGCGCCGCAACAACCGGGGCGGGATCCACCGCCGCGACGATCGCGATGAGCTCGGTCAGAACCCTCCTCGTCGGCGCGTCCTCGGCGGCGGCGAGTAACTCGATCATGGGCGGGGCCACCTCGATCCCGAGGATGCCCATTATGCGAATGATGGGTTCCTGATCCTCCAAATCCGAGTAGTAGCCAACCAGATGTCCCAGCAGCTCTTGGCCACAGAGCGAGCGAAACCCGGCTTCGACCGCCGCCTGTCGATCATCTGGATAGGTCGGATGATCGCGCAGAGCTCTGATCCAGAGCTCTGCCCTCCTCAAATCCTGACGTCGCACGGCAGACAACACCTTGCCTGTCCAGATCCGCATGAGGCGACCAAAACGATCGTCGCGTTCTTCCACGGAAAGGAGATCGCGGAACCCGTCGAGAACCGTGTAGAAGTACCTACGTCGATCTGGCATCTCGACGACGACTTCATCGGTGCCGGCGTCTTCAGAACCCCGCACCAAAGCCCCGTAGCGGTCGTCCAGGTGACTCGCGATCTTCTGCCTCGCGGTAGAAACGACGCCAGGTCCTTGTCTCAGCAGCTGCAACAGTTCTGAAGATCTGGCATCGGCCTCTGGGTCGGTTACAACCGAGGCGTACTCCATGAGCAAAGCCATGGCCTGGGTGTCCAAATTCTCGGATAGATTGGCGAGTTCATGGCCGGCAAACTGGTCGAGGAACGCGCGATCATTGAGATCCTGGTGGTCGACGAGGAAGCGTTCGAGAACTGCGATCTGCGCCCCGTCTGGCAGGTAGAAGAAGGCTTCTACAAATGCCTGCACGACTTCTTCCCGGCCGACGACATCCTCTTGGGCGACCCTACCGAGCACGTCGTGATACTTCTCCCAAATGATCTTGGCCACGAGTTGTTCGTCGCCGTCTGCGGCCTCCATGAGGGACCGAGCAAAGGACTCCGGATCGAGACCACCGGCCATGACTTCGGAAACGGCGTCGTCGCGCTCGACGTCGTCACGGCCATCCCCTAGGTCACCAAGGGGTGCTCTTTCGATGACGGTGAACGCAGATACGCCGTCTCTGGCAAGCGCGGCCTCCACCCCGCCTGCCTTGGCGACTACGTCTGGTTCGCGGCCGAGGACCGCGAACAACCGAACAACGTCCCGATCCGATGGGAGTTCCGAGATTCGCAACGCGTCGACGTTGTGGACAAAAAATCGAGTCGCCAATCGCTCCGCGGCCTGGCGGTCGGTACGAAACTCCTCGCCTCCAATGATGAACGAACCAGGTCCGATGGCAACGGAAAGGGGCTCGCCAGCGGCCGCGCACACGTCCTCTACGGCTCGCGCGAATGCTGGTTGCTTCTCCGGGTCCGGGTACAAGCCGTGGATTGTCCAGGCCACCCCCAACGCATGGACCACCTCAGAGGCCAGTGCCTCCGGCGAGCGTGCCATCAGTCGATCGTGATCAGATCTTCCCGGAGGGCATACATGACCGCTTCGTTCCGGGAGTGGAGACCGAGCTTGTCCAAGATGTTCCTGACATGGTTCTTCACCGTGTTCTCCGAGATGAACAATTTCTCGCCGATCTCACGACTGGTCATGCCCTGGGCCACCAACTGCAACACCTCGACCTCACGCCCAGTCAGCGTCGGTCGCCTAACGGCCACTATGTCGCGATGTCTCAGTAGCTGGCGAACATTGGCAAAAAGCTTCGTAGCCATCTGAGGTGAGATGACCGACCCACCGGCCACGACATCACGAATGTCAGAGACCAGTTGCGGTAGTGGAGTGTCTTTTACGACGTATCCGCTTGCTCCCGCTTTGATGGCTGCAAGAAGGTCCTCCTCCGACTCTGATGCTGTCAGTAGGACGACCTTGGTTCCAGGTGACGAATCCACAATCTTGTCGAGAACCTCTAAGCCAGAAAGGCCTGGCATCAGCACGTCGAGGATGACGATATCGGGCTTGAGCTGCCGGGTCTTGGAGACTGCGGTCATGGCGTCCTGCGCCTGGCCTACGATCTCAAAACCGGCGTTGTCCAACGCGGCCGAGATCCCCGCCTGAAATAGTGGGGCGTCATCAACGACAAGTACTGTGGTCATGCGGGTTCGATCAATCCCAGTTGTCCATCATTGCGCTGGTACAGCACACTCGTCTTGTTGGAGTCCGCGTTGAGAAAAACGAAGAATTTGTGACCGAGTTGCTCCATCTGGAGCGCCGCGTCCTCGGGTGTCAGAGGCTTCATCACAAACTGCTTCACTCGTACGATCTCCGGCGAGTCCCCATCATCTTCGGCCCTGTGACTAGATAGGTTTAGTTCTTTTCTGCCGGCACCACGATTACGGGCGACCAGCCGATCGTGCAGCTTGCGGAGGTTTCTGCTGAATCGATCGACCGCCTTGTCGAGGGCGGCCTCCGGACTCACTCCGCTCGCTCCTCCCCTCACTTCCTGGCCGGCCGCCAGCGTCGAGATTTCGACCGAGAAACGACCTTTCGATCCACCCCTGCCTGTATCGCGGTTGTGGATGTCCACAACCGCATCGCTAGCCCGATCGAAGAACCGAGATGCCCTTGCGACCTTCTTCTCTGCGGTTGATCGAAGCTTGTCGTTTACTGCCAAATTGTGGCCTTGCACCCTGACTTCCATTTACCACTCCTTAGCGCGAGCTCGCTATTTGCTCGCAGTCGGCTTGACCTCAAAATACACCGGAAGCGACCCCTTTGGGCGCGACCCGTCATGCGGGCCGGATGGGAACCTTGGCGTCCTCGGTTGGTCTCCCCGCCGATACCGACATCGTGAACGTGAGACAGCCGATGACCCCACGGCCAGCCGCTTGCGCCGCGGACCCGAGGGTGGTTCCGGTCGTGAGAACATCATCGATCAGAAGGATTCCTTCCAAGTTTGGCTCTGCTCGTTGCCTGAACCGATTGGCGCGTCTCGCCTTCCGCCCATGACCGGCATGGGGCACTCGCCACACCGGGGCCCTCAACGAACGAGAAGTGCGAAGTCCTGCGATCTGACTCAACCCCATCGCCAACAAGACCGATTGATCGACGCCGTAGTGCATTCGGCGAACGCCAGACCTCGGAACCGGGACCAGCACCAAGGCGTCTGGTGGGATCAGAGGGGCCATGGCCTCGGCCAATTTCTTGGCGATCCCCGCCACTGCGTCGTATTTCAAGCGGTGGACGAGATGTCTCGCAGCTCCTTCGTGAGCGAACGCCGCTGAGACTCTCAGGCCGGATGGGAGGCGACGAGCCGGCGCTGGCCGCAGAGAGTGGCCGCACTTTTTGCAAAGCCGCAAGGGAGTTGTCTGATTACTCTCGCATACTCCGCAAGCCAGGCATAGCATGGGACCAAGGTAGGGGTCGGGTGTGACATGGTTGATTGACATTCCTGACATCACTCTCAGTGGCCAGGAGAGAGGGCGCGGATGGATACAACGGTGGCACTCAAACGCGAGCAAGTCAGGCGGAAGCGTTTATGGCGCCTGGCCGCAGTCCTGGCGGTGATGGCCACCTGGTTTTGGGGTCGATTCCTATCAGGTTCTCCGCTCCTGCCACGGCCACCAAGCCTCGGCGACGAGGCGGTCTTCTGGCTACCAGGGGTTGCGATCATCCTGCTCTTGGGCCTGGTACTCGTGTTGCCAATGGTCAGCAACTCGAAATCGCCGCACGTCATCTACCGGCCAGAACAAATCGACGTCGGTTTTCAGGATGTGGTGGGACTTGGGCGTGTGGTCGAGGAGGTCGATCACACCCTGAGGATCATGCTCGACCACGAAACCTTTCGAACGGAGATGGGAGGCAGACCACGCCGAGGGGTGCTTTTCGAGGGCCCTCCCGGAACCGGCAAGACCCATCTTGCGAAGGCGCTCGCCAAGGAAGCGGGGGTCCCGTTCTTGTTCGTATCGGCGACGGCATTCCAATCGATGTGGTTCGGGATGACCGCCAGAAAGATCAGGGCATATTTCAAGGCGATGCGCAAGGCCGCCAGAAAGGAAGGCGGAGCAATCGGGTTCATCGAAGAGATCGACGCGATAGGCCTGCAGCGAAGTGGCGTCTCGTCGATGTCGGAGACCAACCTGGGGTCGAGCATCAACAAGTCGGTCAGCAGCGAGACGGGAAGCATGGTCAACGAGCTACTGATTCAGATGCAGAGCTTCGACGAACCCTCGGCCGGTGAGCGCTTCCGCGGCAAGTTCATCAGCACCGCGAACTTGTTCCTACCTCCACATCGCCAATTCAAAAGGAGGGTCCCCCAATATTCCAACATCCTGCTTATCGGAGCCACCAACCGGGCGAGCCAGCTAGACCCTGCGCTGGTCAGGCCTGGCAGGTTCGACCGCATCCTCCACTTCGACATTCCTGGCCGGACCGCCAGGATCGAACTGTTGGAGTACTTCCTGGGTCGCAAGGCTCACGCCGACGAGCTGGACCGTCGAGACGCCATAGAGGACTTGGCATCGGCAACCCTCGGGTACACGCCTGCGTCGATAGAGCGTTTGTTCGACGAAGCCCTGCTGCTGGCCGTGAAAGATGAACGAGATGCGATGACCTTGCGCGATCTGCGCCGCGCCCGGTTGGAGATCGAGGTCGGTCTTCCAGAGCCGACCGACTACGAAACAACCGAAGCTTCAACCATTGCGTGCCATGAGGCCGGTCATGCGACCGCTGCCTATCTGGTCGGCAAAGGTCGGAAGTTGGAGGTGCTTTCGATCATCAAGAGGCGCGATGCCCTCGGATTCTTGGCCCACCGGCTCTCAGACGAACGCCACACTCAGCGCCAGAGCGAACTGGTCGCCCTCATCCAGATCTCGCTAGGCGGGATGGTCGCAGAGGAAATTTTCTTCGGAGAGTCGGGCACAGGGCCTGGCGGAGACCTCATCGGGGCAACAAATGTGGCTGTCGAGATGGTCGGTTCGCTCGGCATGGGTGGATCGCTGGTCTCGTATCGAGCCCTGGATATGGGCGCGATCGGAGGCAATTTGGCTGCCAAGGTGCTCAGCGACAAGCGGGGCCGAGAAGACGTCGACCGCATCTTGAATGACAACAAAGTCGTCGTCACTCAGTTGTTACTCGAGAATAGGCACATCGTCGAAGCCCTACGAGACGCATTGTTGGAAAGAGAGGAGCTCATCGACGATGAAATTCTCGAGGTGATCCGAGCCGCAGAAGCGAAGCACGCCGCCCCAGGGGCCGAAGTCACCGTGATCGACCTCAGGGCTGAAGCGACCGCATCGGCCGCGACCAAGGCGGACGATCGATGGTCTCCAAGCGAGGGAGCTTCAGAGGCCTAGCCAAGAGGTCGCTGTCCACCATCCGCTGTCCGCCATCCGCTCTGGCGTTCGCTGCCTCAGGACATAGATCGAGCGCCGCCCTGAGCAACACCGGCTACGACGGAAAACGGATAGCCGATAGCGGCCCGCCTAACCTTCGACGACAGCCTTCACCTCGGCGACCAGGGCTGCCACCGCCTCTGAGTCGGGTGCTTCGACATTGAGACGGAGCAGAGATTCGGTATTGGAAGGCCGCAGGTTGAACCAGCGATCTGGCCACCTGACCGTGAGTCCGTCGAGCAGATCGATCTGTTCGTCTGCGTATTTGCCGGCCACCACCTCTGAAGCAGATTCCCGATCGCCAACGATCAGGTTGATCTCCCCTGAAGAAGCGTAGGGCTCGTAGGGCAGGCGGAGTTGAGAAAGCGGAACACCGGCCTCAGAAATGACCTGGAGTAGGACGAGCATCGCCAGGGCTCCCGAATCTGCGTAGTAGTTGTCTCTGAAGTAGTAATGACCAGAGTGCTCACCTCCAAAGACTGCTCCAGATTCGGCCATCACGGCCTTTATGAACGAATGACCCACCCTCGTCCTGATCGGCCTTCCGCCCGCGGCCAAAATCAGCTCCGGCACCGCCCTCGAGCAGATGAGGTTGTGCACAATTGTGGCCCCAGGTTCGCGGCGCAGGAACCAGTCAGCGATGATCGCAGTGGTGGTGGAGCCACTGATGGGCTCAAAACGGTCATCGATGAAAAAGGCTCGGTCGGCATCACCATCGAATGCCACGCCAACATCCGCCCCACTCGTTCGCATGAACTCGATCAAATCCACGAGGTTGGCGGGGTCAATGGGATTGGCGGGATGGTTTGGGAACGTGCCATCCGGCTCTAGGTATAGGCCCCTCAAGTCTGCATCCAACCGATCGAAAATATCGGGAACGGCAACCCCAGCCATTCCGTTGCCGCCATCCACCGCAACCACCAGTTGCCGGATCCGTTCGGAGTCGACGACGGAGAGCATGTGGTCCACGTAGCCAGGAGTGGGGTCGAGCGTAGAAACCTTTCCATCGGCCAGGCCCGTTTCCAGGTCGATCTCGGCGGCGGTCGTCGCAATCTCTTTCAAGCCCGATTCGGCGCTTATTGGGACTGCCCCTGGCCCGCACAGCTTGATGCCGTTGTAGTTCGCAGGGTTGTGGGAGGCAGTGATCATCGCACCGGGGATGCCACGGTTGCCCGAGTAGTAGTAGACGACGTCTGTTGCAGCCTCGCCGAGATCAACGACAGCCGATCCAGCCCGATGCACTCCGCGAATGAACGCATCGCTCAGGCCAGGCGAACTCGCCCGGCAATCCCTTGCAACCGCGACTGTCTGGCGACCGACGTACTTGGCGAATCCGTAGCCGATGCGTTCCGCTGCGTCCTCATCCAACTCGCCGTTGTCAACTCGGCCGCGAATGTCGTACGCCTTGAAGATGACCTCGAGCTGTCCCATCCGCCTACCTCTTGCGAAACTGCCGGACGAGACGATAGCCAGCCAATCGCAACGCACTCCTACAATCGCCAAACAATGATCAGCCAGAGGAAACAGTGGGCGTCGACTACGCCATCGTGATCCCGATTCACAACGAAGCCGACTTCTTGAACGGTGCTCTCGCTGCCTTGACTCGGGAGGTAGATGAGGTTACGTCCTCGTACCAAATAGTGCTGAGCGAGAACGGTTCCTCTGATGACACGCTGGCCAAGGCACAAGAAGCCGCCACGACAGACGAACGGATCACCGTACTCACCATGGAGAGTCCCGACTACGGAGGGGCAATGCGGGCCGGCATGGAGTCGGTCCGCAACGCGGAGTGGATCGTCACCTTTGACATCGACTATTTTTCCGGCGCTTTCATCCGCCGAGTAGGCGAAGTCGCTGAGCGCTCAGATATCGTCATCGCATCCAAGCGAGCACCAGGATCCGAAGATCGAAGGTCCGTCGTCAGAAGACTCGGAACACTGGTTTTCAACTTGATTCTCCGAACCGTGGTCGGATCGAAAGTCTCTGACACCCACGGCATCAAGGCCTTTCGGGCCCGCGTTGTACACGACCTCGTCCCATCTGTCGTATTGCGTCAGGACCTGTTCGATACCGAACTGGTCATTCGAGCAGAACGAGCCGGCTATCGCATCACCGAAATGCCGATAGTGGTCGAAGAGCGAAGGTCGGCTAGGAGTTCGCTGCTCAGGCGCATCCCACGAACCATCCGCGGTATTTTTGTCCTCAGAACGACCTTGAAAAGGTCAGGCGGATAGGCGAGACCCTGGGGCCGGTTCCATCGAGTCGAGGGAACTCTTGAAGACCACATCACGATACGCCGCGAACTTCGGAACTATTACCAATCCTGTCGCAACAACCGAAGCCAGATTCGTGGCGAGTCTGCTCAAGGGGCCCCATCTCAAATCTGCCAATCCCAAAATGAGGACCGTGACAGCCCAGGCGGCCAGATTCACCAAGAAGAATTTTGACGTCTCCTTCGCATTGCCTACCGACCCGTCGGCGATCTGGAAGCTCCAGCGGCGGTTGAGAACATAAGAAAGACCGGTTGCAAGAACGAAAGCGATCGTGACGGACCAAAACCCACCCAACCACGTCAGGGCGACGTTGAGGATCGCAAAATACACGATCGTATTAAACCCACCGATCAAGCCGACACGAACGACCTGGCCAAGGGTCTTGCGATTGAAAAATGTCCGAACGTAACTGCTCACGAAACCCGCCTCCTGGTAACCCGAATGGCCAAGACGACGCCGATGATGCCGAATATCGACAGCGCCAACCCTGACTTTTCGGCCCAAGTGGACTTGAACTGAAGGGTGACGTCCTCCTGCGTCGGGATCACCATCATCAGCGAGGGACTTACCCGGAACGGCCCGTCTGCTCCTTCCACCTGCCAGTTCGGGAAGTACGAGACCTTCACCATGTGGGGTACACCGATTGCGGTGGTCCTAAACGAAACGAGCTCGTTCTCGATCTCCACGTCGCTCACCAGCCCCGTGGAGGTGATCGGCCTTCTCTCTTGTGGATAGTCAACCACCAGCTTCGGCTTCTTGTCCTCGTCCTCGTCCTGCACGGTAACCGCGGTGACCCGCCCCCATTCAGCCGGGCCCTCTTCCACTATCCACTGATCGATGAGATCGAGATCGTCGTACCAATCAAGGGCCACGTCCACAAAATCTGGCTCCTCGCTGGGAGAAAACACACCCGTCACCAAGGACGCCAAGCTGTCCTCAGCCGATTCGAAAACCCACGGTTCGAACCGAGCGATATCCACCAGAGAACTCTCAGGCAGTTCGAATATCGTGAAGGGCGTGGTCTCGGCGACCAGGGTGAAGTCCGGATGGGAAAGGGCTTCCGCCCTGGCTTCTTCAGTGAAGGCCACGTAGTACTCGACGTTGAAGAGCTGCATATGCGCCGATCCCCTGTCGAAATCGAAATTGCGATAGTCGAGGCCGGGAATCGGATTGGATGGCTTCCTACTCAACTCCGCTGCGTTCAAGAAATGGAAAGGCGTCGTCAGCGACGATTCGAAGAACAGTCCTTCCATAGAAGGGTTGTCACCTTGGGACCAGTACGGAAACAGCATCAACGCCATGGGTGTCCCATACTGGTTCAGCTCGCTGTTCGCCTCCCATTGCACCCTGCCAGGACCGAGTGCTGCCACTCGTTCGGTCACTGCCTGGTACTCGGCGTATGGGCCCTTTTGCTCGTAACCCGAGTAATTCCATCTAGCCCAACCGTCTACGTACGCCTCTTCAGTTACGGTGCCGACCGCTGCTGCGCCGATTATGAGAGCCGCCGCGACTGCCGGAATCAGAGTGGCGCTCTGCAAGCGGGCCGGCGCCAGAAACATGGCCACAATCAGCGCTGCACCGATTATCCCGACAAGCCAACGCATCTCAATCTGCCCACCGCCGATGTCGATCTGTCGCCTGGCGTTGGCAGCCGCGGTCATCATGAACACCGTGAAGGAACCGACCGCTATCTGAGCCCACCAAGTACTGAGTCGTTTCGGGAGCCGCCTGGCCAACTCGACAGAAGCCATGCCGACGGCCAATCCTGCGAACACGGAAACCCCAAAGAACCAATGTGGGAGTAGGCGGCCGTTCCAAAGTTTGGCCCCCTGCTCTAGATAGAAGAACCCCAGGATCGGCACCAAGGTCAGGATCGCAAAGGGAGCGATCTTGCGGGTTCGGATCATCGACCACACAAGGCCGACCGACCCGGCAATCACGACTGGCCACAATTCAGGTGGGATGAGTTCGTCGAGCCCGGTGAGGGGTTGCCAATTCATGTCAGTGGTCAGGTTCAACCTCGCCAGGAGCGGCAACGCCCAGACGGCGGCAACCGCGAACCCCATCAACCATGTGAGTGGGACGTACCGCCGACCCTGTTTCCAAACAAGCATCACCAGGGTCGCGAAAACAGCGGTGATTGTGGTTATCACGTGCGTCAAAGCGGTGAGGGCCAAGAAGAGGGCTGCCCACGGGCCATATTTGCGATCTTCGTGGATCGTCTTGGTCATGAGGCTCAGGTACACGAGAGCGAGAGCGAACGACCACGAATAACTGAACTCGCCAGCCAGGGTCGATGCGATGGTTCCGCCGAAAATCTGGGGAGTCGGGTTTTCGAGAAAGGCGAAGGCTGCCCCGGCGGTTCCTGTGACCATTGCCACCGCCCGCCCAAAACCCATCGATCGTGCGAAAAAGTATGTGGCGCTTGGCAAACCGAGCAGGCCGATAACAGTGACGATCTTGAACGCGACGCCGTATGGAAGGAAGAGATCCAGAAAAACGATGACGAGAGACGGCAACGGGAAATAGAAGTAGAAGATCGGAAAACCGGCGAACCAGGAGTTGCTCCACCCCTGAATCCTTCCTCTCGGCAACAGCTCGTCGCGTAGGAAAGCCGGGCCAAGCACGTGAGCTCCCATGTCGCCGCCTGACGGTGTGGTCGCCGTGAATATCAGCTCAGGGTTGAGCACGAGGAGTATGACAATGGTAGGAACAGCCACCCCTCCGATCGCCAGCCATTTGGCGCTCGGATTGATGGATCGCCGTATGTGATCGGATGGCGCGCAGGATTGCCGCTCCGAACGAAGAGCCATGAGTAAGGACGCTAACTGGTTAGAGGACTTGTCGGAATTCGGCGAACCGCCAAGGCGACCCGTCCGGACTTGAAACTTGCATGATCCCGCTGTACCTAGCCGTTGCCCGCGGGTCCTTCAGCGGGATTGACGTGCGATGTCGAGGACTTGAGACAGAGTGATCGGCTCGCCATTGCGATCCCACCACTTGTGTTCGCAGCGGTGGCATGCGCAGAAGTAGACCTCGGTCCCGTCCGGGAGTCTCTGCTGAATCTCGATGACGTCTTCGACGCCGCAATCAGGGCACTTCATATATGGCAGAGGATAACCGCGGAATCCCCACATCGGAAGGGTTCAAGCATTTTCACTAAGGGGCCGCGCGGATAGGTTCAATCTGTGTTGAGCCAAGGACCGTCCCTTTCCGCTCTAGCCCCTTCGGGGCGGGCCGCTCGGGCCACGGGACCAGCTCCAAGGCTCGCTAGAGCTCGCCTATCCGCTATCCCTCTAAGTTCCTCGCAGTCGGATCATTCTTCATCCAGCAGTTTGCCGACGTAGCGACTTCGACGTTTACCGTCTTGGGTCCAATAGGCGTACCAGTACGGTCCGTGAGGACATCTGGTGCAAGCCGGCTTGCCACATTTGACCTGTCGAGGCCGCAATCGAACTTCTGGCCGTTCGGCCATCGGGCCACCGAGCCGGGCCTGGGCCAAGATCATCAGCCGTCTGAGCCCGTGCTCGTCCAGGTCTTTGACCGCGTCGATCAGATCGCGATCGAGCGACACCCGACTACGCGACCTCGAGAGGAGCGAACAAGGGGGTGACGCTTCGCCGATCTGCCAGGCGCCAGCCAAGCGGCGGGGTCAGTTTGTCGGCACATTGAGCGCACATCGGGTACCCCTGGCCAGGCTTGGGTGCAACTCTCAAATCTTCGAGCCATACCTCGGCCGCCGGATAGTCAAAGGCCATGAGCGCTGCCCCAGGAGCAGCACATCGAACACAGTTGGTCATGGCGACAACGATATCTCCCGCGAGCCCTTGGACCAAGGATCAAATCGTCGGCTTTCCGCTTTCCGCTTTCCGCTTTCCGCGATCCGCCTTCCGCTGTCCGCCGCGGCATGGCGACCCACCTGGTGGCACGGCGACTCAAGCAATCGGGCAAACGCACTCTTACGCGCGAATCGCGCGTAAGACGACTTTGTCATTCATCCCATTTCCTGGAGTTCCACTACCCGGAGAACGCCCCGAACGCCGCGACGGACAGCGGATCGCGAAATTCCGGTCACATACGCTTCAAACGCCGTCGCCACTTGGCCAGCGAATCGGATTCTGGCAAGCCGACCAGATCGTCCAACACCACTCCTCGACGATCAACCAACACCGCAGTGGGCACAGAGTCCACGCCGAAGGCGACCCAGCCATCTGGATCGTCCTCCCACGCAATCTCCCGGTAATCGTCCCCAACCACGTCTTCGAGGACCAACCGAACTTCGTGGCATGAATCGCAGGTTCTCGAGCTGAAAAAGAAGATCCCTGGGCCGCTCAGAACCCCTTTCGGCCACTCATGGCGAGCTCCGGCCGAGCGCCTGGCGATCAACCAGACGCCCACCCCAACCGCTGCCACTACGGCAAACCTGACGGCCAACTCACCCATCGGTCTCAATATCTACGACAGAGACCCCGGCAACGTAGCCGACTCCTGGATCGCTAAAGACGCTCCAGGCGACGCTGAACGGACTGGCCCCCTCGACGATCAGACCACCGGTTCCCGGAGCCTTGACGTCGACCGAAGCAACCGCCCCGGCGCCGACCTCGACCTGCCCGCCCGGAGCGCCGCCGGTCGAGCCGTATGACACGACGATTGCGTCCACTCCTGTGTTGAGCACCCACATGCGATACTCGGCGTCAGGATCCACATTTACTCCCGGGAGTATCCATTGGGTTGCCGTGTTGCGAACACCTGGGGCGGCTGCTCTCGCGTTTTCGCCCACACCAACCACCACCGCACCAAAGGGTCCATCGCCGGTGATCCGAGCACCAACGGTCCCCTCAGCGAGATCTGTGAGTGGTATGACCACCTGGCCTGGGCCTGGGATCTCTCCATTGATGGGCGTGCTCACCTCAGCTTCAGGACTAAAAACATCGATCGAAAACCCGACAGGCAAAATCGCAGAATTTGTGAGGACGATGCTGCCGGTCAGGCCCCAATCAACGGTCAGGGGAATCTCCCACGTCTCACTGTCCTCGACACCAGACCAGACGGCCAGATCGCCGCCCGCACTACGGACAAGCGCTGGGATTACCGCCCCGTCGACGCCGTCAACGAAGACCGAAAGCGACTGGCGCCCTGGCAAGACGGCGCCGATGTCAATCGTCTTCGTGCTCCTGGCCGGGATCGACACGCCTTCGAACCCGGTCGCTGCCTCGGCGCCCAGTTCGCTGACCACCGTCAGATTGACCCTGGCAACGTCGAGAAAGGGGTTGAACAGTCTCAAGGTCAGCCGGTCTCCATCCGCGGTCGAGCCACCGCCGACGTGCCAAACGTCAGGCAAACCGGTGGGACAGGCGTCTCCGGCGGCCAGTCCGCTTCCAGCCGCCAACACATCGGCGGCCGCGGGCCCTTGCCCGAACTCCACTATCACAGAAGACTCTCCGACAGGTTGGAGCGAGGAAATGTCGATCGAGATGGCACGGTCCGCCTCAATCGGGCGGTTGCCAGGCGTCGAAATCTCTCCGTTGAACGGCAGCGAGATCAGATAGTCGGTCACCGATCGGCTCATTCCGGTCACCGCGGTATCGTTCACGCCGTCAGCCAGGGCCCACGGGCAAAAGAAGAACCGGGGGTTGATATCGGGACCAACCACCTCGAGGGGAACGGCTCCGCCGGTATCGGGATCGAGGTCTGCTGGCGGATTCAACACGGCCGCGCTCGCACCGAGTGCCAAGACCACGATGATTGTCGACAGACGCTTCACGGTTCACTCCTCTCGATCGGTTGCCGACCCCAGAGTGAGAGGACCACTGCTACCGATAGCAGCGCCCCAACCAACCTCGCCATCAGGCGAAAGGCACCCACACCTCCGAATTCAACGAAGCCGTCCGAGGCGTCGACCCGATTCGACCACTGATCCTGCGACCACGCCCCCGGACCCCAACGAGAGTCCGCATTCTCCTTGATCAGTACTGTCCCTTGCTGTGCTTCGCCCGCGTAGTCAGCGAGCTGGTATGTCCACGGAGTCCCGTCCTCGGTGACCGCCCTCGGGGCGGGCATCTCCGTTTCGAATACCGTGGCGTCCAACTGTTGCAGTGGCCGGAGATCGAGCTGGGAACGCAATGATCTGTCCAGCATCGCTGCCGCTTTGCCTCCCATTTCGGGATCGGTGAACACGAGCCACCTGACTCCGAACGGCACCATCGAATCACCGGGTCGCAGCTCCACTTCTTCAGCCAGCCTGTTCAGCACGGCAGCCAACGCCTGGTCGCCGAGTTTCGGTTCGGGAAGCCATGCCTGGGGAAATGTCGGAATTGGACCAGAGACCAGCCGGTACGCCGTCCCGTCTTCCAACCGGAAGACCTCGCCGGGCAGCTGGTCAGCGGGACCCACGAGCAACAGGCGGTCTGGACCGTGCGGATCAGCCCGCGAGCTGGCGAAGGCGAGGGACGAACCAAAATCATCCGCCGGAAGGCCGGCTCTTCCTGGTGGAATCATTGCGAAAGTGAACCCGAGAGAGACCACGGCTCCGACCATGCCAAGCCAGACAACCGCCGTTCTCAGCGGGCCGGCATTCTCCAAGCCTCTCTTCGATTCGAGAGAGGCACCAACGATCAGAGCAAAACCAATTCCCGCGGTGAGCGCGCCGACGACAGTCAGGTCGAGACCAGAGCCCAGAGATCCGGATCGAGCAACAAACGCACCAAGAGCGGCGAGAATTGCGCCGAGGCCACCAGTTCGGAGCGCCGCCCCGGCTGCGGCGAACAATACCGCGGAGCCGGCCACCAGTATCCCGGCGATCGAAAGCCAAGACAGATCGAAGCGAATGGGTTCACCACCCGTGAAGATCGACATAAGATCTTGCGCGGCAAGCCAAGGAAACAGAAACGGGATACCCAAAGAGCTGACCAATAGGCCGCGACCGGCCGACCTCAGGTTTTTTCGCGCCACTGCCCAAACCAGCCCGAAAATCGCCGGTAGCACTACCAGAGGAGGGACCATCGCAGCCGCCCAGCCAACGGCCAAGGCGATTCTGGCCAGGCGGCCGAGTCGACTCCTCAGTGTGGCAGGCAACGGTTCGACTACCGCCGCCAGCGCCCATGGGAGGGTCCCCATGGCGAGCAGGGCCGGCCAATAGGCCAGCGATCCAATCGCGGCAGCCGCCGGACCGGCGACGATGATTACCGAAGCTGCGTAGCGAGGAATCTGCCCAATGCCCAAGCGTCTCAGGAGGCGGACAACGCCGACGATGGCGAGTGCCGACGCTCCAACCGTCATCCCTGTGGCTGCCATCGGAGCAGAAAAGCGGGTCACGAACTGAACGACCGCGGTCGCACCCACCGCAGGGGGCATTGGCTGGCCGCTACCGAGGCCACCGAGGTTCCACCCACCTGCGTAGGCCCGCAAGACGTCATAGGCGTGGTCAGATCGGAAGAGCACACGTCTGAACTCCAGTCACACTGATATATCTCGTATGCCGTCTTCTGCTTGAAAAAAAAAAAAAAACAGAAAACAGATAAGAACGACACACAAGAGAAACAGCTATAGAAAACGATAGATAAGCAGCACAA
>CALCCX010000073.1 GCA_937900165.1 uncultured Acidimicrobiia bacterium
CCGTCCTACGGGTCGGACATCGCCGCGATATCGACCGATCGCACTGACCCGCCCGAGCGCACCAGTGCCGATAAGGGCGCCAGTCGGTGTCTCGCTCGGTCTGTGATTGCTGACTGGCTCAACCCTCCTACCAGTTCGCGTTCTGTCCAGTCAGGCCCGCAATCGTTTTTGTGCCGACAACGATTCCGCAGGTCGGGCAGGGTTTTCGATGGCCGGTCGCTTGGTCGTTGCCGGGCTGGTGGGAGGATAGAGCCCGTAGTGGTGGATGATGGGTCGGCGAGCCACGATGGATGGTGCGCTGGTCGGGTCGACGAAAGGTGGGGTTGGTGATGGTTGGGCGTCGGGTGGTCATGGCGTTGGCGTTCTATCCACGGGGTGGATCGGCGCAGGTGGTGCGCTACCTGGGGGGAGCGCTCGAGACGTTGGGGCATGCGGTGAGGGTGTGTTGCGGGACGCTTGGGCCGCCGGGATCTTCCTCTCATGCAGCGACATTTTTCGCCGGCCTCGATGTGGAGGCACTTGATTTCACTGAAGCGGTGACCTGGTTCGAACAGGGGCGGGACCCGATGGCTGCGCCGGTGCCCATCCATCCTTCGTTTGAGGATCGCCCGGACGTGCCCGACCGGGTGTTCGCCTCCTTGGACGATGACGCCTACCAGCGCCAGGTGGCGGTCTGGCAGTCGCTGCTCGAACGGGTGGAGCCGCCTGATTTGTATCACATACATCACCTGAGTCATGTCAATGATGCGGTTGCCGCTCTTGGTGCTCGGCCGACTGTTGTGCACTTGCATGGGACCGAGCTGAAGATGCTGGCCGCGATCCGTTCCGGTGGCCAGGAGCGGTGGAAGCACGCGGCCGACTGGGACCGGCGTTTGGTGAGCGCCGGGCGCCGGGCCGATCGCCTGGTCGTCATCTCACCGACAGATCGCCGGCTGGCAATCGACCTGCTGGGGGTGGCCCCTTCGCTCATCGAAGTCGTGCCGAACGGGGTTGATGTCGACAGGTTCGCGCCCGCCGACTTGACGCGGAGTGAACGCTTGGTCCAGTGGCGCCAGTGGTTGGTGGGTGACCCGCAAGGGTGGGATGAGAGCGGCCAACCCGGATCGATCCGCTACTCGGACAACGACATTGAGCGTTTCTTGTTGGACCCGGCGACGGACGAGCTGCTCCCGGTGCTGCTGTTCGTTGGCCGCTTCTTGGGTTTCAAACGGGTCCCCCTGCTCATCCGCGCCTACGCCAGGGCCCGCGAGGCGTTGGGTCCGGCCCCGCCGCCGTTGGTGATCTGGGGTGGCTATCCGGGCGAGTGGGAGGGCGAACATCCTCACGCGGTGGCGACCTCGTTGGGGGTCGACGGGGTGTTCTTTGTCGGCTGGCGGGGACATGAGGATCTCGCGGTCGGGTTCAACTGCGCCGACGTGTTTGTGGCCCCCTCGGTCGATGAGCCGTTTGGTCAGGTCTACTTGGAGGCCATGGCCTGTGGCCTCCCAGTCATCGCCACCGATTCGGGTGGTCCTAAATCGTTCGTCAACACCGACCCGGCTCGGCCGAACGGCTGGCGGGTCACACCGGACAGCGAAACCGAACTCGCAGACGCCATCGTCCAGGCAACGTCAGACGACGCCGCCAGACGCGAGCGAGGGGCCCACGCCAGACGGCTGATCGAACACCAGTACGACTGGCGACGCATCGCCGAGCACATCGACCGAATCTACAACGACCTACTCACCTAGCGAGCACCGCCCATCGAAAGGCCAGCTGGCGGCCGGTTAGGGCGGTCGCAACGGCCCACCCCAATTGCCCTGAAGCCGGCGGTTCGGACTCATCTGGCGCGCTCTTTACCTCCACTTGGATGACATGGGTCGGGCCGATCAGCATCTCCGCAGAGTGCGCTTCGCGTTCCACCCAGCCCCGCTTCCACCACGGCGCGGCTGAAGGGGACGTGATTCACACGTCGTTGAACCCGTGAATGCCTGAATCGGGATGCCGGGGGGACCCCTAAAGCGGCAACGGCCTAAGCCTGGATCCACCGCAGGGATTGGCTTTTCGCCCGCCTCGTCAGTGGTGGCAAGTGTTTCTCGTACTCGACTGGCGACACATTGGGTGAAAGCAGAGAATCTTCTTGTTCTGAGGAGCGGCGCGGCCCACCGGGCGATTCGCCTCCCTAAGTCGGTGGATCCAGGCTAAATGAGTTCCCTGAACTGGTTCAAGTTTTGCCTGTCAGGCCCACGCAGTTCGCTGCGCTCACTAACCGAGTTTGCTTCGCAAACTCCGCGCCGTACGTGATGCGATGGTTCAAGTTTTGTCCTGCCGGGCCAGAATCGTTGTCGTTTCGACAACGATTCCCCAGCTCAACGGCTTACCTCTACTCCCGAGGAGCGAGATAGCGACCCCACCACCGTTTTGCGGTGTCGATTCCACCCATGCCGAAGGCGATAGCGAAAGCGACACCAACAGCCGCCGTGAGGATCTTCACGACGTCCTCGGCGAATGTGATCTCCAAAAGGTCGAGCGCAGCCAGCACGCCGGAGAGGATGATCACGATCTTCACCGAAGCCGGCAGCCACATGATCTGGCGCTGCTCGGCGTACGGGCGCACCAGATCGGTGACGAAATTGGCAACCGCAGCCGCCACCAGCACCAGCGCCACAGCAACGAAGATCAGCGGGAGCACTGCGATCAGGCGCTGCAGCAGATCGACGATCGGATTGACTTCGAGGATTCGGAAGATGATCAGCCACAGCAGCAACATCAGGAATGCGTACGCCAGGGTGACGACGAGCGCGGCCGGCTTGTTCCCCGATGGCTCGAGCGCCGCGGTCAAGCCGGCCTTGTCGAACACCGTCTGCGCAGGCTGGCTCTCCAGAAGTTTGGCGACCCAACTCCGGAGCGTCCGCACAATCCAGCGTCCCACGATGAGCACGACGATCGCGACGACGATCTTGGGCAACCACTCACCGAGACCGCTGCCCACGCTCTCGAACGCATCACGTATCCCGCCGACGAACCGGTTCCATGCTTCCGACATCAGAGCCCTTCCATAGCCAACTCTCACTACGCTACACGCGGTTGGTCGAAGAAGCAGCCTTGGAGGGTTCGGACGGTTTGGTCGCGTCGGGGTTCGGGGTGCCGGTTTCGGGTCGGTTCATTGGAGGCGGGCCACCTTGGTCGAGTTGTGTGCGAGGACGCCATGTCCGCACCAGCAGTCAACGCGCAAACGATGGTCACTCCGGCTGATCGGAGTGGATCGACGAAACTAGCCAAAATGGCGACGATCACCTACACTGTAGTCATGCCTGTTGTTTCGATCCGTTTCTCAGACGAGCCGCTCCACCGTCGACTCAAGGACAGTGCGCACCGACACGACGTTGGGGTCTCCACCCTGGCCGAGCGCCTCATCGACGAGGGCCTCCGCATGGAAGCCCACCCCATGGTCGTGTTCCGAGATGGTCCAGCTGGTCGTCGGCCGGTGCTCGTCGGCGGACCCGAAGTCACCGACGTGATCGGAGCTGTCGTCGATGGAGATGTTCAGGTCGATCAGCGCCGATCCCGAGCCGCAGAACTGCTCGGCGTGCCCGAGGCAATGGTCGACGCGGCGTTCGCGTACTACGCCGACTACACCGACGAGATCGATACGCAGCTCGCTGACCGGGCCCGCCTCGCTAACGAGGCCGAAACGTTGTGGCGCCGCCAACGGGAGCTGCTCGAGAGGTGAAGCTGCTTCTCGACGAGATGCACGCCCCCAGCATCGCTGACGCCCTCACCGGGGACTCCTTCGACGTGGTGGCGGTGGCAGCCGAGCCCGAGCTCCGTGGCATATCGGATGAGGATCTTCTGGCGCACGCCGCCACCGAGACACGGGTCCTCATCACCGAGAATGTGGCCGACTTCATGCCGCTCGCCACACAGTGGTCTGGTCAGCGTCGATCCCATGCAGGCTTGATCTTCACCAACCCGAAGCGATTCAACCGAGCGACACTCGCCTATCCAGGGAACGTCGTATCCGCCCTTCACCAGTTCCTCGCCGAACCACCTATCGACGGCGAGTCTTCGATCTGGTGGCTGTGAACCTGTAATCCGCCCAAGCGATAGCAGGTTGCTAGCCGCCATT
>CALCCX010000074.1 GCA_937900165.1 uncultured Acidimicrobiia bacterium
CGTGTGCTCTTCCGATCTCAACGCCAGCGGCGAGAGAACCAGGGAGGTCGATGAAGGGTTCATCGACGATGTAAGGAGTGACTGTGGCAACGTAGGAGCCGGTGATCTTGGCGCGCCGGCTGCGGGGGACCATCTCGAGATCGCCCGGTTGCCAGGGCCGCTGCTCTGTAGTGCAGGCTGGCCATCCGGGATTCTTCGTCATGGGCTGACCTTACCAAAGGCTAAGGCGATAATCTTTGGTATATCCCGCGTTGCCAAAGGCTCGGGGCTCTGCCGCGATCGACCTGCCAGGCACATCTTCGAGAGAAAGTAGGGATGGCCCAGTTCTGCACGGGCCACCAGACAATGTCTAGCCCTGGCCAGAACGGCGAACCGTCAGCCACAAAAGCCCAGGTCAAGCTACTCGATACGCATCCCAGAGATGGCCCGGGAGATCACCAGCTGCTGGATCTGTTCGGTGCCTTCGAAGATGTCGTGGGTCCTACAGAAGAGTCTAGCGGGTGTCGCTGGGTGCGCCTGAGTGTCGTGTTTCCAGCGTTCCGGTCCTCCCGGGAACGGCCCGTGCTATCCCGAGCGCTGCGTTTCTAGGGACAAACTAGGGACAGATTTTCGACCCGACGATCGCCGACCTGCCCCGCGCCAGGCCCGCTCTCTTAGCACGAGGCCCCCAAGAACTCGGTCACACATCCGGTAAGGATTCTTGGATCGCCAGCAGTTGCTGCACTAGTGGAGATAGATCATCCGACGCCGTGTCAACGACAACTTCCATCTCGATCGACCAGTAGCCGTGAACCAACCTGTTACGAAGTCGAATCGGATCACTCCACGTGAGCCCGGAGTGAGCTTCCTTGAGCTCAGCGGAGATCTGGCTCGCCGCTTCGCCGAGCACCGTCAAATTCCAGAGGACCGCTTCGCGCCGAAGATCGTCGGCATCGAGGTCAGCAGCCGAAAAATTGCCTACAAGCTCGACAACCCTTGTCGCGGCGGTGATCATCTCCGCGATGAGCAGACGATCACGCTGCATAGACAACTACAGACTCCGCCAGGACCCGCTCTCGGATCAGCCGGTGGACCGCGTTTCTTGACACGAGGTCGACCTTTCGGCCGAACAAGCCCTCAAGAGCGTCTTCGAAATCGAACAAGTCGAACCCAAGGCGTGCACCCGGAGCCAGTTCGTACAAGAGATCGATGTCACTATCGGGCGTGGTATCGCCCCGGGCCACCGAACCGAATACAGCAAGCTCCGCCACACCGAATCGTCGGCAGACACGCTCAAGGCGAGCGGCATCGACCACCTGTCCATCCATCTCGATGCTCTTCGTATCGGCCATAGCATCCATTCTCGCACCAACGGCGCCCAACGCGCAGGACCTTGACGTGAGACTCAGCTATCGGGCGCTGCCGGTCCTCGGGTGTGTTCAAGACGGTCGGCTGCGCAATTTCGAGCGCCGCTAGGGCCTGATTGAGACTGGCGGTGCGTCGCGGCGGTTGTCGTAGCGTCGATATTGGGTATCGCGAAATGACACCCGAGTGACGCGGGCTCTCCGCCCCTGTGGTCCGGCGGGCGACCGCCACGACAGCCCGCCTGAAACCGGGAGGGAACCTCTTGGCCACGGGTACGCCACAACTAGGCGTGAGTAAAGTGGTCCGATGAGGAACCGGACCGTTCTGTTCGCGTCGACGATCATTTTCGGGGGCTTGTATATCGCTGCCGCCATCGCGCTCGGTTCGACGCCCGGCGCCCGCGATGATGGAACGATCGTCGGCGCTTGGTTTCGCGACCATGGTTCCAACGTTCGAGTGTGGCTTTGGCTTGCCACGCTCTCAGTAATCGCGTTCGCTGTTTTCGCCTCGCTCATCCGACGTCAGCTACCGAGTCCTCATCGCGACATCTTCTTCTTCGGCGCAATCGCCCTCGCGGTCGAAAGTGCCGGTCAGGGCTGGATCTGGGCCGGTCTTGGCTTGCACGCGGAGAGCCTCGAACCGGCCACCGCCCGAACCCTGCTCGACGTGGCGAGCTTCTGGGGACCCGTCCTCACGAGCACGACGATCCTGATGCTGGTCCCCGTCACGATCGTCGCCTGGCGGCGCGAAGCGGGTCTTCCCCGGTGGCTGGCGGTCGTGACCGGTGTGGCAGCGATCGAGCAACTCGTAGAGACGATCACCATCTTCGGTGAGACGGGTTTCATCGCGCCTGGCGGACCGATGAACCTCGTGCTGGGTGCCGGTCTCGTCCTCGCCTCATTCGTCTGCATCGGGTTGACGACAGCGCGAGCCATGACTGACTAGGACATCATCGGTCGGAAACACAACCGGTCGCACAGAACCGGCGAAGTCGAGTGCATCAGGCCCGCGTGAACCCACTCGATAATCTCGACGTCCGGCAGCGGCTCGATCCGCCCGATGCGGCACATATTGAGCGGCCGAGCCCGATCAGTATTGAGAAACCCCACTCGTATTCCCCGCCCACGAATCTCCGCGATCAGTTCGCCGACGAGTCGTGGTTCGCGCTGTGTGAACAGTTCACCGACGACTGGGACCAGCAGGCTTTCGACCCCGGCTACGACACCCTGCCGCTCGAACACTTCGAGCCCCTGATCCGCAAGATGACTGCGAAGGCGAAGTTCTGACGTCGGGTGCGCGCCGACTGACGTCGCATATTGCTACATATGCCGGATCTGCTCGGGCTGGAAGGCTTCCCGGTCGCCGCGAATATCGGGTGCCCGACTTGGGTAGATATGTCGGTGATCCACCCGCCTGTTTGTTCCGTCGGTGACGATGGTTCAGCGGGCGTGATCGGAGGATCACACCATGCTCACATCGTTCCCGAAGTTGACGCTTCCAGACCCCGGTTCGGGTGTCGCTCCGACGCTGGCCATCCACTCGTGGACAACTATTTGGAGTCGGTTCATGCTCGGCTTCGACCGAACTCGACGTTGGCGGTTGTCTATGACTTGAAGGTCTTCTTCACGGTCATCGACGTCGACCCGCTCGATGTTCGCCGTCGTCACGTGCTCGAGTTCATCCGGGCCCAGCGGACCGGCTCGACAGACAAGAAGGTGATCCCGTTCGATCGGAGCGCAGGTCTGGCGTTGTCGACGATCCGGCGTCGACTATCGACGGTCGCGGGGTTCTATTCGCACCTGTGTGCGCTTGGTGAACTAGATCACAACCCGGTCCAGCGCGGCATGCCGGTACGCGCCCCGGTCACCCGTGACCGGCGAGTCATTCCACTGGTGCGACCGGTCCGGCACCTGCCCCCGCTCCTTGACCACGACGACGTGATCCAGCTGGTCGACGCTCTCAGGAAGGATCGGGACCGGGCGATGATCGGCGCCATGCTCCTCGCCGGGCTGCGCCGCTGCGAAGTCCTCGGCCTGCGATTCCAGGACATCCGTTGGGGCGAGCGACGCTTGTTCATCGCGGACGGCAAGGGCGGCCATCAACGGATCGTGCCGATCTCACCACGCTTCTTCGACGCTCTCCGTTCCTACATCGACAACGAACGACCGGCCGAAGCTGACACGCCGTTCGTGTTCGTCGTATTGAAAGGACCCAACCGCGGCCGACCTCTCAGCCCGAAGGGTCTCGATGAGATCATGGCCGGAGCACGCCAACGCGCCGGACTGGACCATGCGACTTGTCACGAGCTTCGACACACCTGTTTCACGCGACTCCGAGAAGCCGGGATGGCCCTCGAAGCACTCCAAGCCCAAGCTGGTCACAGGTCGATCTCGGCGACCCAGATCTATCTGCATCTCGCCAACGACTGGCTCGCAGGCGAATACCTGAGATCGGAAGAGCACACGTCTGAACTCCAGTCACACTGATATATCTCGTATGCCGTCTTCTGCTTGAAAAAAAAAAACAACAATATCAAAATCAATGTAGTATATGCCTCTGTTTTTCTTCATGATCGCTTCTCTTTTTCTATT
>CALCCX010000075.1 GCA_937900165.1 uncultured Acidimicrobiia bacterium
GTTGGGAAACTGTGCTGCGCGCCAGCCCGGTCGTTTCTGTGAGATCAGAACGAGTCACCGCCTCGCCGCGCCTGATGAGATCGAGAAGTGTGCCCACGGAGCCGGATGGCGAACACGGCGTACGCGGTCTTCCAGTCATACTTGTGTCAGGAAAGCAACAACTTTGTACGCTGTCAAGGCGTAAGTTGCGTTGGCCCTGACCAAAGGGCTCCGCGCGGTCCGGGCCGCGCCGCACGATCGTTGCCGGTCCGCCATCTTGCATCAGGGCACCCTGCCGTCTGCGGCCGGTGAATGGAGAATGCGGCTCAAGCGACGGGCGTGGTCAGAATAGGCGGCATCGAAAACGGACCTAGCCTCGTCGGCGCCGATGACCTGGGCGCCGGTGATGACTGGTGGCAGGCTTGCCCGATCGTGAAGCATCGATGCAGTCGCGACTTTGATCGCATTGACGACGGCCACGTTGGCGATGGTGGATCCGGGTCCGACCCGGACGTCGGCACCATCGATGTGGACGAGGCTGTCGCCCGGTGGGGTTCCGAGGTCGATCACGATATCGGCGTGATCCAATAGGCGGGTATTTGATGAATGGCCCGATTCCGTGGCCAACGAATGCTCCACGGAAGTGACCGCGACTACCGCCATGCCTCTTCTGCGTGCACCCAATGCGATATCGATCGGTACCGCTGTCGACCCGCCGGCGGAGAACACAATCATCAGATCCTTCTCGCCAAACGTGAAGTTCGACAGGATCACCTCTCCGAGACCCTCCGTTCGCTCTATGAACATGGCCTGGCGTTGCCCGTTCACTCCGACCACCTGAGTGTGAAACGTCATCGACAACTCGGCGATCGGGTGAAAGCCCGGAAACGAACCGTATCTGGGGAACATCTCCTCGAGAGGGATACGCGAATGACCGGTCCCAAAGAGGTGCACCAGGCCTCCGGCATCGATCGCATCGGCACAGAGGGCCGCAGTCTCGACGATGGGATCCATCTGCGTCTGCTCAACCACGTCGATGATGCGACGGGCCCCATCGATCCATTCCTGTGCATATCGCCGAGCCCGGTCGCCACTACCGTGTGACATGGATTGTCTCCGCCGTCCGAGATAATATCTAGATGTATAGACATCTTAGTCTGGTCATACCGCCCGTCAAAGGGGAACCGCATGGACTCGAATCAAGCGAGATACCTCGACATCGCCGGTCATCTTCGTGAGCTCGTGGCCGGCGCCGAGCCCGGGGACCTCCTCCCATCGGACGCCGAGTTGTGCAAGGAATTCAATGTCTCACGCATGACGGCCAGGCAAGCTGTGCAACTGCTTGTCACCGAGCACCTGGTCGAACGCCGCCGCGGCAAGGGGACATTCGTGGCGCCACGCAAAGTACCTCGGGCCTTGGGTTCGCCACTGTCGTTCACCGAGAGCATGCGCCAAAGGGGCCTGAGAGCATCATCACGTCCCATCGAGTCTCGAGTGGCGACGGCCAACGATGCCGAGGCACGAGCGCTCGGAATCAAGGTCGGCGAGCCCGTCTACGTGATCGAGCGCGTGCGGCTGGCGAATGGGGTGCCCATGGCCATTGAGCGGGCCGTGCTCCCCACCGCTGTTGCGGCATCCATTGACACCAACCTCGGAACAGGATCACTCCACCTTGCCTTCGAGGCAGCCGGCCTGATGCCCAGCAAGGCACACGCGAACGTAAGTGCCCGCCTGTCAACCGAATGGGAACAAGAACAACTCGACATAGGCCCGGTCACAGTGGTACTGGCCGAGGAACACACCATCTTCGATCAGGAGGACCGCCCGCTCGAGCACACAGTGACGCTGTACGTCGCGGATCGATACAGCTTCTCGGCAGTGCTGCTTCCCCACGAGTCTCCCGCATCGGAATGACATCGACGCGACACCTCGGATTGGATCTGGGCGGCACGAACATCAAAGCAGCGGTTCTCGAGCACAGAGATGCCGACACTCCACCGCTGCTCGTTGACAGTCGGGTTGTGCCAACCAACGCTGACCTTGGATCCGGGCACGTTGTGGACAATCTGATCGCGCTTGGTCGTGACATGCAAGCCGACGTCGGGGGAATCGCAACTGTCGGGCTGGGGGTTCCGGGACTATTCGACGCCGCGACCGGCACTATCGAGTTGTTGCCCAACCTGGCCGGCCGATGGGAGGGATTCAACCTGCGCGACACTCTGCGCAAGGGTCTCGATCTCGACGTCGCGATGATCAACGATGCCAGGGCCTTCACCCTTGCAGAAGGAACGATCGGGGCAGGCCGCGAAGCCAAGGTGATGTTGGGGATCACCCTCGGGACCGGCATCGGAGGCGGAGTCATGATCAACGGGCGTCTCCACGCCGGCGCGTTCGGGACGGCGGGGGAATTCGGTCATCAGACGGTTGATCCCGATGGCCCTATGTGCGGATGCGGCAACCGAGGATGTCTCGAAGCGGTGGCCAGGGCCGAGGTCATTTCAGCGGAGGCTGGTGTTGGTGATGTTGAAGAACTCTATGCGGCTGCCGCTGCGGGGGATGAGGTCGCGGTCCGAACCGTCGGGCGAGCCAGCTTCTTCATGGCAATCGCTATCTCGAACGCGGTGTCCCTCCTCGGCGTCGACGTTGTGGTCGTCGGGGGTGGTGTCGTGTCTTCAGGTGATCTGGTACTCGACCCGCTCAGAAGAGCCGTCACGGACCGTGTGACCCTTGTGCCTACGGATGACATCCAGATCCTGCCGGCCAAACTGGGGCCCGTAGCAGGAGCGATCGGTGCTGCGCTGGCCGGAGCGCCTCAGCCACCAACCCTCTCCTTGTAGTCCTCGAGCATCGCCTCGGTGCTGGTCGCTCCGATTCGATCGACTCCGATGGACATGACCTCGAGCAATGCGTCCAGTGTCCTGACCCCACCTGCGGCCTTCACCTTCATGTCGGGGGACACGGTGGCACGCATCAGTTCGAGATCCTCGATGGTCGCTCCAGTTGGGGCAAAACCGGTTGAGGTCTTGACGAAAGGCGCGCCGGCATTCTCCACCGCGACACACGCTGAGACCTTCTGATCGTGGTCGAGATAGGCGTTCTCGATGATGACTTTGACGATCGCCTCGGATCCGGCAGCCTCGACAACAGCAGCAATGTCCTCGGCGACGTACACGGCGTCGCCAGATCGAAGCCTCCCAATATTGAGCACCATGTCGAGTTCGATCGCGCCATCGGCCATGCACCTCTGCGCTTCATATACCTTCGTCGCGGTGGTGCTCGACCCGTGAGGGAAACCAACAACGGTGCTCACAGGCACACCAGACCCAGCGAGTGCATCCACACCCAATGCGACGTCGCATGGGCGAAGTGTCGCTGAGGCGACCTGATATCTTCCAGCCGTCTCACACCCTTCGAGGACTTCGTCAATCGTGAGTTCGGGTCGAAGGAGCGAGTGGTCGATCATCTGGGCGACTCGGTCATACGTAACGTCGTGAGCGGTGAGTTGGGTCGTCATGGTCGAACAGTACTTGGGGAGCAGACTAAATGTCTAGACATTCCCCCTTGGGTGTCTCACTCCGAAGCTTCCGTCACCGACCAACCGCCGTCAACAGCGATCGTCTGGCCGGTGATCGCCCTCGACTCGTCAGAGAGCAGGAAGAGACCAGCGTCGGCGATCTCGCCCGCCTCGAGAAGGCCACCGGCCAGCGGTTGCTTTCGGGCGGCATACGCCGTGATCTCCGGGTCACTTGCTGCTCGCCGTGCCATCTGGGTATCTACCAGCCCAGGGGCGATCGCGTTCACTCGAATGCCCATAGGCGCGTAGTACGAGGCCAGCGACGTGGTCAGCGCAATCTCGGCCCCCTTGATCGCTGCATAGGAGTGTGTTGCGAACCTGCCAGGAACCGGGGAGGTTGCCAAAACGCTGGTGATCAGCACAATGGAGCCTCCACGTTCGCTCTCCATCATTGACCTAGTGGCTTGCCTCGCGGTCAGGAACGCCGGGTGTCCGTTGATCTCGAGGGTTTGCACCCAGCCTTCGAGCGGGACCTCGTGAATCGGGCCGTCTCCGTGCCGGCGCCCACTACCGCCCGCTACTGCGAACACGCCATCGATGCGCCCAAGTTGACGAACACAAGAGGCAAATGCCTCAACGGTCATCTCCTCGTTTGTCAGGTCCGCGGCCGCCCAGCCTGCCGACCCGCCCTTCGACTGGATCATCGAAGCAAGGTCAAGACACGCTGATTCGTTGCGCGAAATGACGAAGACGGAAGCGCCCTGCCCTGCGAATCTCATCGCTCCGGCCGCGGCGATTCCGGAAGCGCCGGTGACGACGACTACCTTTCCAGAGAGTCGATTCCCTATCTCCATCGCGGTCCCGTCGCCGACTCTCCGACGCCGAGCCACATGGCAAACTCATCGCCGAGGTCGAAGATGACCGTCCTGAGGCACATACAGTCGGACCGGCCCGTTGACCACAGTCGTCCATGTCTATACATTTCAACAAGACACGTTAGCGGGGAGTACGCGCCACGGGGAGGGATCGGCCTGGTGGGACCGGGACCCTTCGTCATTGACAACCACCCGCCCTCGCTCAATTCAGGGCAGCGAGGAGGCCATGGCCTCGGCTGCCGGAGCATCGGTAACGAGATGCGTCACCAAGCCCGAGTTGAGCACCGCCTCAAGGGCCAACGCCTTGGTTCGACCACCCGCTACACAGATCCTCCGGGGCACCGCCCGAAGTTCGACGGGGGTGATACCAATGGCGCGCTCTGCGGTACCGGCATCGACGACTTGGCCTTCACCAGCGAAGAAAATCGGCAGAGAGTGACCGACCACCCCTGCCGATTCGAGCTTGTTGACATCCGACGCACTGAGGGCTTGTGCAATCGCCGGATGACCTCCCTCCCAGGCACCCACTCCGATGAGCGCGGTCGTCAAGCGCTTGAATTGGGCGAGAGTGGACGCTGTCGGAGTGTCGATCCGCAATGCGTTGGCCGTCGTCGGGTCACTGAGGAAGAGCGGGGCATGGAGAAGGAAACTCTCGACTTGAAACCGCTCGACCAGCCGCCGCGGTAGATCGGAAGGGCTCTCGCCGTATGGCGACGTAGCACCACCGGCCATCTGGACGATCGTTGACGCGGGAAACGACGGAAGACTGTCGACCATCGTGCTCAGCGTGCGCCCCCATCCGATCCCAACAACTTCACCCAACTCGATGAGTTCCGCGACAATGGGCGCTGCTGCCAAACCAAGAGGTTTGCGGTCGTCCTCGTGGCTACTGACCGCCTGGTTCACCACCCACACCTCTACCAGTCCAAAGCGTTCCCGCACGTCTCCGGCGAGGTCGAGATCAAAGCCGACGGGACTGTTGATCTCAATCTGGACCAGACCACTGTCACGGGCGATATCCAAGAGCCGAGCAACCTTGAACCGCGAGATGCCGAGCTGTCGCCCGATCTCCTGCTTCGTCTCACCGCCAAGGTAGAACCGGCGGGAGATCATGGCCGCGCGAGCCAAGTCCACTGAGTCGTGACGGTTTT
>CALCCX010000076.1 GCA_937900165.1 uncultured Acidimicrobiia bacterium
CAGTCCCGCTGCTCGGCAGCGCCGACCAGATCCAATCCCTATACACTGACTGCATGGACCGAAAACTCGCCATCGCCGCCGGGGCTGTCGCCATCGCCGCTGTGGCTCTCCTCAGGCGTCGCCAAGACCCTGTGCCTCCGACCCGCGAGTCAGGAGATTGGCGCCCGACAACGGTGACCAGCACCACGCCTAGATGAGCAATGTCGCAGTCCACGTTGAGAGCGATCTCGCCGTCAGGATCGCCCGCACGTTGCTGGCCGAGCGGGATGTCCACATTGGAATGTTCGGCGACTCCCCCACCGGAGGTCGGGTGAGAGCGGTCAGCGATCTGGCCCTTGCGGACGTCCTGATCGCAGATCACGATGACCTGGATTCCGAATTGAGCAGCGAGGCGACCGAGCGGGATGTGACGATCGTGTCGGCCGGACCCCAGCCTGAGCCGTCCGACCCCTCCCGGGTCATCGTGGCCGACGTCGCCAATCCGGTACACCTGGCGTTGGCCGCGGCCGACCATCAGCTCCAAGATCACCGTGAGATCGTTCACGGGACGGCCGCCTGGACCACTCGAGGCCGGCCCCTTCGATCTGGTCTCGCGGCCACGTTCCCGGAGCCGATCGGTCCACGATGGGCCGAGGAAGCCCCTCCCCCTCCTGCCCAGTACCCGGTGGTCGGCCTATCGGCGCCGATCGACCATGAGTACGCGGCTGCGTCGCTTCGCATTGCGCTCGGCACAGGCGACGGCGTCGAAGATGTCACATTCGGGATCGTCGACCACCGTGACTTCTTGACAGCCGCCCTACTTTCCGCTGCCGCGTTGGCAGCCATCGACGGTGCTTATGCTTCCGGGGTTCAGAGTCCCGCGGACTTGAGTGGTGTATTCCTCGAACACGCTTCCAGGACGGGCCTCGTGATAGGCCGTTTCGAACGCTCTTGATTCACGCTGGCCTGGTCCCCTTCAGTCGCCTTGCGACGGGACCAAGGGATCACTTTCAATGACTTCCGTGCTGGCCAATGTGGCGTCTTCGATCACTTCGACCTCTTCGGTCGAATCGAGGATCGGACGATGCTCCTCGGTCAGGGCCTCTCTATCGACAGGCGCCCACGCCTGGGGCTGGCGAATAGCCGGTGCGGCCGGCTGGAGGCGGAGCGTTTCTTCAAGCATGACGACTTCAACGCCACCAACAACGTCAGAGATCAGGTTGTAGAGAATGGCGGCGATGGTGCTGAGCAAAGTCATGGCCATGCTGAACAGGGCGGCCAGGAAGACTACGACTCTCAGATACTGCTGACCGTTGTTGAAGAAACTGTCGCCGTCTTCCAGCAGCGTGATAACCGTCAGGAAATCATCCAGCCGCTCGGGAACACCAACATTGATGATGACGGACCAAAGGATCAATAGGCCCAGCAGAAGTCCGACGGTGAGCACTGCGTGGAATAGCAACGAGACCTTGAACACCGTCCATGGATCGAATTTGCGTATGACCCTTCTGACTCTGCGCACGGCCGGCATCACATAACCTCCTGCGGCGGATCGCCAACAATCGGGACTTCCTCCATCACCGAGAATTCAAAACCGCCAACTACGTCCGATATCAGGTTGTACACAACGGAGGCGAGGGTGGCCATCCCAGACATGAGGATCATCCAAGCTACCGAGAAGAAGACCACGACCCTGAAATACTGTTCGCCCGATTGGAACAAAGATACGTCCTGGTCGATGAGGCTGATCGAACGCGCCGCTCTGTTGATCTCCTCGAGAATGCCGATGTTACCGATGATCGTCCACGCCACGATCGAGAGGAGCACCAGACCGAGCGCAGAAATTCCGAAGAACACAAACGAGACCTTGAGGACGGTCCATGGATCGAACTTACGCACAATTCGCCGGACTCTGCGTTGGGTTGTCGGGACCGCCGCAGTGCTCATGACTTGCGTGCTCCAGATCTTCTCGGGTCTTCCTCGCAGTGGCGAGGGGTCTGCTGGATTCCTGTAGTCCAACGATCACGGTAACGGTAACGGTTCCCGAGGCTATTGCTCGGCATCCCGCCAATGTCCGGCGGGGTGATCAATCTTCTTCTTCCGCCGGAACAGGAGTGAAGGCAGCGATGAAAGTGCCTTTGGCGACATCCATCACCTTGACTCCAGTGGCGTCGCGCTTCTGCCTGCTGATGCGCTTGGCCGGGGTGCGGATGACAATGCCGGTCGAAGAAATGATGAAAATCTCCGTCTCTTCGCCAACTGCCCTTGCACCTACCAGGTGGCCTCGTACTTTGGTCAGTTTGATCGACTTGACGCCCATGCCTCCTCTTTTCTGGAGGGGGAACTGGTCCATCTTGGTTCGTTTGCCGTAACCGCCGGAGGTGAGGATCAGCACTTCGTCACCGTCTACGTTGGCAGCCGCGGACACCACCTCGTCGTCCTCACGCAACCGAACCCCTCTCACCCCTTGGGTGGCTCGACCCATCGGTCGCAGTTCTGACTCGGCGAAACGGATTCCCTGCCCTGCCTTGGTGAAGAGGAGAAGTTCGTTCTCGCCGCTGGTGGTTCGCACCGCCACTACCTCGTCACCTTCGGCCAGGTTGATCGCCACCAGGGTCGAGTTGCGGCTGTCGTACTCCTTGAACTCGGTCTTCTTGACCTGGCCCTTCTTGGTGACCATCACCAAATAGCGCGCGGTCTCATAGTCCCGAGTGTCGACGATCGCCTCGATCCGCTCGTTCGGTTCGAGAGGCAGCACCGACTGGGCCATGACCCCCTTGGCGGTCCTGGCCTGGCGGGGTATCTCGTGGGCCTTGATGCGATGCACCTTGCCGGTGTTGGTGAAGAACATCAGATAGGCGTGGGCAGTGGTGTGCAGCACCTGGGTGAGCACGTCGTCCTCACGCACCTCGGCTCCTATCACTCCCCTGCCGCCCCGACCCTGGGCGCGGTAGGTATTGGCAGGCACCGACTTAAGATAGCCGTTAGCCGAGACGGTGACGACCAGTTCGTCATCGGCTATCAGGTCCTCCAGCGACAGATCACCCTCGTCAGGGATGATCCGGCTTCGCCGCTTGTCTCCGTGTTTGGTCAGTACATCGCCCAGCTCGTCCGAGATGATCTCGCGCCGCCGAGCCGGATCGCCGAGAATCCCCTTCAATTCGGCGATCAACGTTTGGAGTTGTTCGAACTCCTCGCGCAGCTTGTTGGTCTCCAGCGAGGTGAGCCGGCGGAGCGGCATCTCGAGAATTGCCCTTGCCTGAACCTCGGAAAGCTCGAAGCGCTCCATCAGGGCGCCCCGAGCCGCGTCCGTGTCTGCACTGGCTCTGATGATCTTGATGACCTCGTCGATGTTGTCGACTGCGATGATCAGGCCTTCGAGGACGTGGGCTCGGTCCTCGGCCTTTTCGAGCCGGAACTTGGTACGCCGCTCGATCACCTCCATTTGGTGATCGAGGTAGTAGCCGACCAATTGGGCGATGTTGAGAGTCCGAGGCACACCGTCCACCAACGCAACCGCGTTCACACCGAAGCTGTCCTGGAGTTGGGTCATCTTGTAGAGCTGGTTGAGCACCACCTGGGGGATGGCGTCCCGCTTGAGCTCGATGACCAGGCGCATCCCGGTGCGAGACGATGACTCGTTACGCAGATCGGAGATTCCGGTCAGACGTTTGTCGTTGACCAGCTCCGCGATCTTGGCGAGCACCCGATCCTGGCTCACCTGGTAAGGCAGTTCGGTGACCACGATCGCGGTCCGGCCCTTGCGGATCTCCTCCACATCGGCAACGGCTCGCACCTTGACCGAGCCCCGGCCGGTCACCAGGGCATCCTTGCTGCCGGAGGTGCCGACCAGGTAGCCGCCCGTCGGGAAATCCGGTCCCTTGACGATGCTCAAATAATCCTCAGGGCCGGCGTCAGGGTTGGCCAACCCAAATAGACAAGCCTCGACGATCTCGCCGAGGTTGTAAGGCGGCATGTTGGTGGCCATGCCGACCGCGATGCCCTGCGACCCGTTGACCAACAAATTGGGAAACCGCGAGGGCAACACCGAGGGTTCCAACCCCGACCCGTCATAGGTGTCGATAAAGTCGACGGTTTGTTCGTCGATCCCGTCGAGCAGGACCGTGGCAATCTCGTCCATCCGACACTCGGTGTTGTGGTTCACGAATCCGTCGGCGAGGAAGGAGTGGTCGTCGCTGTCGACCCTTATCGAGTAGACCGGTGCGGTCCCGGCCGATTCGACGGACGATACGGTCGCGTAGAAATAACCCTGGCGGACTATCTCCTCGGTGACTGAGCGGGTCTCTGGATCGGCGATGTGCTCGAGGATCTCGTCTCCGTACCGGTCCCACCGATCAATTCGATCGATGTTGTACTTCTTCAGCCAGGCGAGTCCGCCCCTCCCTGCGTTCTTCCGCACGAAATCGGATAGGAAAGGAATGCGATCCTTGGACAGAGCCCTACCCCTCGCAGGGGTCTGCGCCAGCAGTCTTTCCAGCTTGGCTTGTTTCTCCCCAAAAAAGCCCGCCATTGAGGCAAAAGCCTCTACCTCGCGGCGGTTGCCGATGGTCAGCTTGATTTCGCCGTTGTCATATCGCGATCGCCTCGCAACCACTGCGAACTCCAGCAGCAACTTCTGCAGATCAGAGGCGAGGCGCTCGCTCCGAGTGGAGTACCAAATCTGGATGCTGTTCCTGGCCAGGCGAGAAACCGACCCGTCTCCCTCGAAGGCCGCCTGGATGAAGGCCTGCTTGTCTGACATCGTGCCAGCCCAAACGAATTCCGGTATCCGCTTATCTGCGCTTCGGTGTCCGATCATCTCGCTCAGTGGAGACACCTGAATCGCCGACATTTGTTGGACATCCAGCTCGAACAGTGTCTTGCCAGACGGCAGGGTTCGGCTGTTCTCGTAGTGCTTCCCACCAACAACCAGCTCGTAGGCGTCCCTGACCGCCACGAAATAGTTTGCGTCCGTGTTGTTGAAGCCGGCCCGACCTTCTGACACCCAACCCTCCGCTACGAAGGCGCCTGCCAAGAAGGCTGCGGCAGCCGATCGGTCGGATCGAATCGGGACTTCGACAGGTTGGTTGCGGCCGATGGCGACCTGATCGCCAGGTCGCAACTCGTCGAGCAACCTCCACTGGAGCAGCGGGACCCCACTGATCGAAGTGAGTGCCAAGACGGGATGGTTGTGGGTACCGGTCAGGGAAAAGCCCTCACGTGTCGTGAGGCGCAGCACCTCGTGGGTGCCGCTGTGGAAGAACTTGGTCGCCCGGACCTGTTCACCCCTGCGGTCCAATACCTTTAGGTCGATATCGACTTCGCTGTTGGGCTCGAGATCTGCGATCGAGTCGATGCGGATCGAGCCATCCGCCGTTCGTAGGCGCGATTCACCGACCAGGCAATAGCGCATCGCGGCCGGGAGGTCGTCTGGGGTGCCGAAGTTGCCCTGGGGGTCGATGAGCTGGTATCGGAGGGAAAAGTCCTGTCCCATGCGGACCAGCGCGTCGTAGATGGCGTCGTTGGAGTGCGGGTGGTATTTGCCGATGACTTCGCCGACCACCGTGGCGCTCTTGCGGTGGGGCCCGCCAGGGCGAACACCCATGTCGTCCATTGCGTAAATGATTCGCCGCTGCACCGGTTTGAGGCCGTCACGGACGTCAGGCAGAGCGCGAGAAACTATGACCGACATCGCGTAGTCGACGAACGACTTCGACATCTCCTCGTTGATGTCGATCGTCAAGATGCTCGACTCGGCCTCAGGTGTCTCTTCGTCTGCCACGGTTCCCCTTTACAGGTTGGTGTGAATCAAAATGTGGTTTCGGTCGGCCGACTAAATGTCCAGGAACCGGATGTCCTTGGCGTTCTGCTGAATGAACTTCTTTCGAGAGGCGACGTCCTCTCCCATCAATATGGAGAAGATCTCGTCCGCGTACGCAGCATCCTCGACCTCGACCCTCAACAGGGTGCGGGTGGCCGGATCCATCGTCGTGACCGCCAGCTCATTGTCATTCATCTCGCCGAGGCCTTTGAAACGGGTCGGCTTGGCCTTCGGGTGATCTTTACGGAAGGCCGCCAGTTCCTCGTCGTCTGCCAGGTAGTGAACGTTCTTGCCAATCTTGACCCTGTAGAACGGTGGGACCGAGATGTACACATACCCGGCCTCCAACAAAGGCTTCATGTGACGAAACAAGAAGGTCAGCAGCAGGGTCCTGATGTGAGCTCCATCAACATCTGCATCCGTGAGAAGTGCCACCTTGTGGTAGCGGGCTTTTTCGAGGTCGAATTCTTCGCCGATGCCGGTGCCAATGGCGGTGATCAGTGACAGGATCTCGGTGTTCTGGAGGGCCTTGACCAACCGAGCCTTTTCGACGTTGAGGATCTTGCCCCTGATGGGCAGGATTGCCTGGAACTCCGAATCTCGGCCTCGCTTGGCAGGGCCGGCCGCCGAGTCGCCCTCCACGATGAACAACTCGGAGAGGGACGAGTCCTTGGAGGAGCAATCCGCCAACTTGCCTGGCAGCGCCGAAGATTCCAACAGGCTCTTGCGCCTGGTCAGGTCTCGCGCCTTGCGGGCCGCGTCTCTGGCTTTTTGGGCCTGGAGAGACTTTTCGATGATTCGTCGAGCTTCGCTCGAGTGGCGCTCCAGCCACTCCGGCAGCATCCGGTTGAGGCTTTTGAGGACATAGCTGCGGATCTCGGTGTTGCCCAGCTTGGTTTTGGTTTGGCCTTCGAACTGAGGGTTGCGGACCTTGACCGAGATCACCACGGTCAGCCCCTCCCGAGCATCTTCACCCGAAAGATTGACGTCCTTCTCCTTGAGGATGTTCTTGGAGCGCCCGAAGTCGTTGAGCGCTTTGGTCAGCGCGGTCCGAAACCCTTCCTCGTGGGTCCCTCCCTCGTGGGTGTGGATGTTGTTGGCAAAACTCAGCACGTTCTCGCTGTAGGCCGAGGTCCACTGCATGGCCACTTCGAGCTCTGCATCGTCGTTGACATCCGAAAGGGAGATTACGTGGCTGTGAATCGGGTCCTTGGAGGTGTTCAGGTGCTTGACGAAGTCGACCACGCCGCCCTTGTACATGAATGTCTCGGACTTGGCTTCTTCACGCTCGTCTGCCAGGCGGATCTCGAGCCCGGCGTTGAGGAAGGCCATTTCCCGGAGTCGGTGGCTGACCGTGGCGTACGAGAATTCGGTGGTTTCGGTGAACACATCTTCGTCCGGCCAAAAGGCAATGGTCGTCCCAGTCCGCTTGGCTGCCTTGCCTTTTTCGACCTTTCCGACGGGTTTGCCCTTTTCGAAACTCTGCGTCCATTCGAATCCATCACGCACGATCCTTGCGTCCAGACGGGCCGACAACGCATTCACCACCGAGACCCCTACACCATGCAGGCCACCAGAAACCGTGTAAGCGCCCTGTTCGAACTTGCCACCTGCATGCAACGTGGTCAGCACGGTGGTCAGGGCGGATTCCTTGGTCTTGGCGTGTTGAGCGACAGGAATGCCTCGGCCGTTGTCCGTTACTCGACAACCTCCATCCTCCAGCAGCGTCACCTCGATCCGACTGGCGAAATCGGCCATCGCCTCATCGACAGAGTTATCCACAACCTCCCAGATCAAGTGATGCAGACCCTTGGGGCCAGTCGATCCGATGTACATACCAGGTCGTCTTTGAACGGCCTCGAGTCCCTCGAGGACCTTGATGTCTTTGGCCCCGTAATCAGATTTCTTGGCAGCCACAGGTCTCCCTCTAGTCGATATGTGCTCGGCACCGGTACTGATCGCGTCTGGCGCTATCGCACTCTTGGCCGACATTGTTTTGCCTGTGCGTGAAACAGGTCCTTTGATTCAGAACCGACCTCGTCGCTCAGGCCGCTTCTACCGTTCGTGTATTTAGACGCGGCATCCAACCAGTGGACACCGGCGTTGAAACGGCTGGTCTCCGGAACCGGCGTCAGATGATGTCCCTATTTGGGAACCAGTCAGCCGACGTGATCGCGCAAGACCAACTGCAGACCAAGATTTTCGAATCAAAAACAGGGCCTGTTCCGGCCCCGCCACGAGTTGTTTTACACTCATGTAAGTATACCTGGTTCGCACTGATCACCCAAGCTCTTGGCTTGCAACGAAAGTGCCTTTGACCAGGCGTTTTAGCCTGGATCCACCGACTTAGGGAAGCGAGTCGGCCGGTGGGCCACTTCCATACTGACATTCGGGGTTGTTTCGGTTTTCACCAGCAGTGAGACAGGCCGGGCCTGAGAAATCCTTGCCATGACTGGCGAGGCGGGCGAGGAGCCAATCCGTGCGGTGGATCTAGGTTTAGTAATCCTGACCAATCAAGGTCTGCCTGGCGCCACCACCTCGACCGAGTGGATCACGTCTGCTCCAAATTCCTCAGCCAAATGGTCGGCGAGACCGCTCGACCCGTACCTCAGCATCCGAACCGCTGCGCCGTTTTTGGCCTCGACCACAAGGACTCCTTCTCGGAGAATTTGAGGGACCGCATGGGTCTTCCATGGGTCTTCAACAAGGGTCTCCCACTCCGAGGAAAGCCTGAGCATGACGTCCAAACGTGCCACTCCTAGGCCGGCGAGCAGAGCTGGAAGCAGGTCGCTCACTGGTTTGAGATCGCGTCTTTCCATCAGGTGACCGTTCCCTTCCCGACCTTCCAGCGGCGACCTCTCACCGGGACTTCCTCATCCCTCGCGGTTGTTATGAGGGTTTGGGCGTCTGGAAGGGCGTCGGCCAGCGCGTTGGCTCGCCGCAGGTCCAGCTCGGAGAAGACATCGTCAAGCAGTAGCAACGGAGGCTCTCCGATCGCCTCTTCGATAGCCCGATGTGAGGCCAGTCGCAAAGACAACGCCAGGGTTCTCTGCTCTCCCTGGCTTGCCATGGTTCGGCTGTCCTTACCCCCAAGGCGCACCGCCGGGTCGTCCCGGTGCAAGCCCACGGTGGTCACCCTGCGTTCCGTGTCCGATTTCCGGGACTTTGCCAACGCCTCACGTAACGCTGTAGTCCATGACTCGGGGTCGAATCCGTCGTCACTGCCCCAGGTCGATCGGTATTCGATGCCGACTTCGATTTCGCTGTTGGCCAAACGGTTGTACATCTCGCTCATGTGGGGTTGAAGGGCTGACATAGCGCCTGAGCGACGCTGCATCACCTTGCCACCTGCCTGTGACAGCCTCTCATCCCACACATCCAGCGTTGTTTCGTCTACATGGGTGCCTGACTGCCTGAGCAGGCTGTTCCTCTGCTTGAGGGCCTTGTCGTAGTCCTGTTGATCTGCAAAGGCGACCGGCCAAACCTGGACCGCAAGGTCGTCGAGTAGATCTCGCCGGTATCCAGGACTCCTTTTGATTATGTCGAGATCGTCTGGCAGAAATGTGACGCTCCTAACGTGACCCAACATATCAGCGACCCTTACCAGTCTTTGTCTGTTGACCTGGGCACGGCGCCTACCACCTAGCGGAATTTCGATCTCGACGAGGGCCTCAGAGTCCGACCTGGCGATCATCCCCCTCATGAAGGCTCCCTCTGAGCCCTCCCGAATCAAGATCTGGTCAGGGACGCCTCTGAACGACCGCAGCCTGGCCAGGTATCCGACCCCCTCCAGCAGGTTGGTCTTGCCGATGGCGTTGGGCCCGACCAGTACGTTCACGTCCGGATGGGGCTCCCACCGAATGTCGTCGTACGAACGAAAGCCGAGTAACTCGACCCAGCCAAGCCTCATCTGGCAAGGTCAGACGCGCACTGGCATCAGTAGATAGGTGAAGGCCGGTTCGGTCGATGACCGAAGAACGGAAGGCTTCAACCCGTCCATCACCTCGATCTCCACCTTGTCTCCACTCATGGCAGAAACCCCATCGATGAGATAACGCGGATTGAATGCGATCAGTACTTCGTCTTCAGTGCCCTCGAATTCTCCAGGAATGTGTTCCGCCTCCCCACCGACATCTTGGCGCGTGACCGTGAGTTCTACTCCACCCTTGACCAGCTTGAGCCGGATCGGAATATGATCCTCGGCTACCAGGGAGGCCCTGCCGAGAGCCTCGAGCAACGCATCTCGCTCGAGCGTTATCTTGTTCGGATAACTGTCTGGCAGAAGCTGGCGATAGTTTGGGAACGTGCCTTCGATCAGCCTGAGTGACAGGCTGCCGCGCTCAGAGCCGAACACGACTTCTCTGTCCTGGATCGCCATCTGGACCTTTGACGAGCCGACCGTTCTGCTCAGCTCGCGCAGGCCACGGGCAGGAACCAGTCCACTGCGATCGATCGTGACATCTGGAAGCTCTCTGACGGCCAGCCGATACGAGTCTGTCGCAACGAGTCGCACACCTTCATCGCTGTTTTCGATCAGAACGCCAGTCAGGATTGGACGGGCGGCATCGCTGGACGCGGCCACCGTCGCCTGAGCAATCGCCGAAGCGAGATGATCCCCATCAACGCTGGTCGCTCCACTGAAATCCGGATCCGCCAATTCTGGGAAGTCGTCCACCGCCAACTCCCTGAGAGCAAACCGAGGACCACGACCCTCGATTTCGATCTCTCCTTCACCCGATGCAATCGTGACGCTCCCGCTAGGCATCTTGCGAATGGCTTCGGTCGCAAGCCGGCCAGGTACGACAAAGCGGCCCTCCTCCATGACTTCGACTTCGCAATTGGTTCTAACGGTGACCTCGAGGTCTGTTCCGGTCACGTTGAGGGATTTACCGCTGACCTCGCAAAGCACCCCCTGAAGAACTGGGAGGGCTGAGCGAACTCCAACAGCCCGGTTGGCACGGGAAAAGACATCTGCGAGATCATCTCGGTCGGCTCGGATTCGCACAGTCATCTGTCCCTTCTGTTGTTACTGTTCTTTATAGAGAACTGATAGCAGTAGTAATAGGGGTTGTGGATTGTGGACGATGTCGCGTATCGCCTGCTCATAGGCCCTTTCCCTCATGCACAGGGGTGTGGAGGACCAGCGTAGTTTTCCACACGGAGTCTGGTGTGATGTCGGACCTGTTGAAATCCATCAGGTTCTCCTCAGCCCCTGTGCAAGCCCGTTGACCTTTTCGAACACCTCGTGATCGGTTTGGATCAGCTGTCTGATCTTGTTCACCGCGTACAGGACTGTCGAGTGGTCTCGGCCGCCGAACTGACGCCCGATCTTTGGCAGTGAGAGATCGGTGAGATCTCGGCATATGTACATGGCGATCTGTCGACACAAGACGAGGGGCTGCCTGCGGCTCGGGCCGGCCAGGTCGTCTGGTGAGTAGCCATACGCCGCTGCTGCTGCCGCAATTATCTCCGCGGCGGTCGGTGGCCGCTGGTCCTGGGTAGGCAGGAGGTCTTGCAAGACCTCCTGGGCGATGTCGAGGGTGATCGGTTGATTGGTCAACGCCGCGAAGGCGGTCACTCTGGTCAGGGCACCTTCGAGTTCCCGGATGTTGTCCGGAACATGGCGGGCTATGAACTCCAACACAGGCTCAGGTACTTTCCTCGGGGCGAATTCGGCGTTCTTCCTGAGGATCGCCAGGCGCGTTTCAACATCGGCCGGCTGAATGTCTGTCGTCAGGCCCCATTCAAAACGGCTCCTGAGGCGGTCCTCCAGCGAAGAGAGCTTCTTCGGCGATCGATCGGAGCTGATCACCATCTGCTTACCCGATTCGTAGAGGTTGTTGAACGTGTGGAAGAACTCCTCGAGAATCTGTTCCTTGCCCTCAAAAAACTGCACGTCGTCCAGAAGGAGCACGTCGGTGGTCCGATACCGGGTCTTGAAGGCGTCCATCCGTTTCCGGCGGATGCCATCGATGAATTCGTTGAAGAAATTCTCCGACGAGACGTAACGCACGATCGCCCGTGGGTTGAGTTCGAGCGAGTGATGGCCGACTGCGTGGAGCAGGTGGGTCTTGCCCAGCCCGGCGCCGCCATATATGAAAAGGGGGTTGTAGTGCTCGCCAGGTTGTTCTGCCACCGACATGGCCGCCGCCCAGGCGAAACGGTTGGATTGGCCCACGACGAAGTCCTCAAAGGTGTATTTGGCAGTGAGGCGCGGCGTAACCCCGGTTCCCGGCGGGATCATTTCGGGTTCAGAAGTATCGCTGATCGGTTCACTCGATGACCCGTCCGCGATCACCGGATCGTACGGGAGGCTCGATACCGCATAGGTCACTTCGATTTCACCGAAGTGACGGCCGGCCATGTCACTGATCAGGGCATTGTGCTTGTCCCGAATCCAGCGAGCGTGGAGATCAGAAGGGGCGGTGACGGTCAGTCTGTTTTCGAGGAAATCGAAATTCAGAGAAGCGAACCAGGTCTGCCAGGTCATGGACGGGACGCTGGATTGCAGGTCCCTGGCGAAGAGGTCCTCCTCCAGGCGCAATGATTGAACTTCGGCCACCCGTTTGCCCTCCCCGGCTTATTACACCCATGATGTACATATCCACAACCATTTCCACAGATGTGGACAACAGTCGTGTCTTGATGTCGGAGCGCCTTCGAGGCTGACTCCGACCCAGAAACTTGGAAAAGTTGGTGCCCGTCTCGGTTACGAGCGGAT
>CALCCX010000077.1 GCA_937900165.1 uncultured Acidimicrobiia bacterium
AAAAAAAAAAAAAAAAAAAAAAAAAAAAAAAAAAAAAAAAAAAAAAAAAAAAAAAAAAAAAAAAAAAAAAAAAAAAAAAAAAAAAAAAATTTTTTTTTTCAAGCAGAAGACGGCATACGAGATATATAAGTGTGACTGGAGTTCAGACGTGTGCTCTTCCGATCTCTCATGAACCTGGGGCAATGCCGGGGTCAGCCTCACAACTCGGACCTGGGGAGCCATCAAAGTGGCTACCCCACACCTTCCTACGTCTTCCGCGAGGCCATACCTTCCTCGCCAATCTCAGACCTGCCACACTCCGCGGTCCGGGATCGTCGATCCCTGTTGCGAACTTGGCGACGGACCCCGCTACAGGTCTGCAGCGGCATCCTCGATTCTTACGAGCATCGCAGCGGAGGGTGTCACTTTGCCGCTCAAGTAGGTGCTGAACCGCGAGGCGCTGGTTCCCACGAGCTTCGCGAATGCAGCGTTGGTGAGTCCCGAGCGGGCTACAGCGTCTCGTAGCCTCGCAGCGACCTCGGCTCGATCCGCAAGGTCGGCATCGGCGCGGGCGCGCTCGATCGCGAGCGAGAACAGCGAGCTGACACCATCGTGATCGCGATAGGAGAGGTAGCGTTCGACGCGGCGCGCCACCTGGCCCCACGGTGATCGGCGGAGCTCGGTGAAGACTGGCTGCCAGTCCGAAACCAGGCCTCTGTCGATCACAATCACGAGGGCCTCATATGGCCAGGTGTGAACGTCGTCGGTCGGTGACGCCTCGACGTTGCGGAAGTCGACAGGCATCAGGTCGCTCCACCCAATCGCAGCGCCAGGGAGCGAGAGATATCGATGACATCACCCCAGCTGTGATAGCGCTCATCCAATCCTTTGTAGCGGGGCAACTCGTCGATCACGTCGGTGTCCCGCGGTTTGGGATCGGCCAGTGAGATCACGAGCGATGTGAGGACGGACCCCGGCTCGTCCGACCGATCCGCGTAGTAGGCATCGATGTCGGCGAGGATTTCCACCGCCGCGTCATGTCCGAGATGGTCGGCCAACGCAACCACGTCGAGATAGTCGCGAACCACGTTTCGCTGGACGACGAGGAACGCTTTGACGCGCAGGGCTTCGGGGGCGGTCGGTGCGACCACCGTAGCGCCTTCTCCTAGATCGAGTTCACAAGTCTCGAGCGGTCGGGTTCGCCGCATCTGGCGCAGCCCGGCCTCAACACCTCCCAGGCGACCCATGATGGTGAATGGAGGCTTCGAAGCGCGCACCGACGTCGCCCACCCCTCGGTAGCCTCCACGGCCTCGAGCACCGTTTCGTACCGATCGATGAGATCGGCGAGGACATGATCATGATCAAAGGAATCTCGATGACCGGCGTGAAGTGCAGCAGCCGAGCCGCCGACAAGGACCGCGTCAGGCACAACCTCCTGCAGCCGCGCGGCCGAGGCAAGAACTCGCGTCAAGGTCGGACTCAACTCCATCGTGATTATCATATCTGATAATCACCGATCTGACCACATCGAATTGATGTCGAAGGTCCGCCGCAGAGCGGTGCAGCCGCTTCGCCGACGGGTGCTGGCGGTCCTCACGCATCTTCAGCTATGACATGAGACCGGGCGACAGCTCGCCCGCTTCGGTCATGGGCCGGCCGTTCGTCGTCACCGTTGGCCCCGGTTCCAGCTGCCCATTCCCACCGCAACGACATCTCCGAATACTCCGACTCCGACGACAAGCGGATTCGAAATGGGGGCTCCCCATACGAACACGGCTATGCCCGAAACGGCCTGAAACCACACCATCAGCCGGGGCCAACGGTGACGACGGACGCTCATTCTGACGAGGCCACCCCTCACCAGGCCTGTCAGTCCCCCTCCGACCACTATCGCCAACAAGATCACACCGACGCCGGTCAGCGACGCGGTACCTTCGCACGGTTGCCCTGGGATGCACGGTGTGATCTCCGGGCGGTTCGTATACGCAACACCCGCTATTGCCAGCGGCGCGTGGAAGAGGACTAGACCCGAAATGGTCAAGATCCCGAGACTCGATGACCACATGGTGCGGGAGCCGGGGGGAGCCTCCGGTCGCCGACCACGGATCAACCGTTCGATCCCAACCGTCGCGAAGAACGGGACAGCAACAAACGGAGCGAGCACTACGAGAACGCCCGCCATCCATATGGCGGACTCGATCACGATCATCGACCGACCACGTCGGAGGACCTGAGCGCGAATCGATCACTCATACCAACAACGTAGTCGATGGCCTGCTCAACGCGCCAACGCGGTCGATACTATGGGACTCTGGATCCGTTCCAGCCCCGAGGAGTTTTGCGACGCAGTGTTGCGCCGCAAAACTCCTCAATGTTCTCTTCTGCCATTGCTCAGCTGAGACCGCCAGATCATCCGCTTTCGTAGGCCGCCCGTATCCAGGTGGCAATGTCATCGTCGATTGCGTCGACGTCGGTGATGTCAACCTTGTGGGTGCACATCCCGCTCATCTCGACGATCCGCTCGTCACCCGGAGTGGCATCCAGATTCAGTCCGAGCTGAACCCGCTTCGACGAAGGAACCTGAACAAGCGCGAACTGTTTCGCTCGTCGAAAACTCACGCCGGTCTTCTGGATCACCCTCTCAACGTCTTCGCCGAGGGACTCCGCAATGGCCGCCAACTCGTCGAGGATCGGCCTGAGAGCGGCCTTCGCCCCCTGGTATTGGCCGTCCAGGAGATCCTCGCTCGGAGCTGGCGATCCTACGCAGCCACTCGGCCACCAGCACCCGATCGCAACGGACAGCTGGGCGTCAATCCGCCCCTATTCGGCAATCGGCCGCTCCCTCGCAATACCCGGACGACCGCGTGCGGTGGCGAATTCGAGTAAAGCTGCACACTACGAGGACATCGGAAGTCGAAGGTGATACGACTTGGCCTGGGTCAGTGACGAATACCCCAGTGCCGAGAGCGTGATGCCCCGGCCGGTGTCCTTGACACCGGTCCACGCCAGGCCTGGGTCGAGGTAGTCGGCCCGGTTCATGAATACGGTTCCGGTTTCGAGGCGGGGCCCGATGGCATGTACCGCATCGACATCCTGGGTCCAGATCGACGCGCTCAAACCGAAGTCGCTGTCGTTCATCAATTCGATCGCCTGCTTGTCGGACTTGACCGGCATGACACCCATCACTGGACCGAAGCTCTCTTCGCGCATGACCGACATCGAGTGACTGACGCCAACCAGCACTTGAGGTGCCAGATAGGGCGAGCCAGCCACGCTCCGCTCAAACGCTGCTGAATCGACGAGGCTGCTCGCCCCGGCATCGACTGCATCTGAAATCTGCTGACGTACGGCGTCTGCAGCCCGGCCGTGCACCATCGGGCCCAGAGTGGTTGATCGATCGAGCGGATCGCCCAGCTCGTAGAGCGCAGCCAACTCAGCGGCCCCGGTCACAAACTCATCGAAGATCGAGTGGTCGACATAGACGCGCTCGATTCCGCAACATGATTGACCCGAGTTGAAGAACGCACCGTCGACGATGTTTTCGATGGCGTTCGCCACGTTGGCGTCTGGGCGGACATATGCAGGATCTTTGCCGCCCAGTTCGAGCCCGACACCGGCGAAAGTGCCCGCCGCCGACCGCTCTATGGACCGGCCCCCTTCAACTGATCCGGTGAAGTTGACTTGATCGACTGCCCCACCCGCCAAGAGCTCGTTTGTTTGGGCGTGAGTGAGCGCAACGTTCTGAAACACACCCGAGGGCAGGCCCGCGTGTCCGCTGCGGTTTGGAACCGCTCCCCCACCAACAACGTCTGCGATGCATGTTTCAGCAGGACCGAGTTCCCGGCCATCAGCGCCGGCACAACCGAGTTGACTGCGGTGAGGAACGGGTAGTTCCACGGTGCAATGACCAGCACGAGGCCAAGGGGTTCTCGCATCAACGATGGCGCGTTCGGCGTAGAGCGAACCATCGACCGGGCTGACAATCTGCACGGAGTTACTCATCGCCTCATGCTATCGACGAGCAGCGGGTGAGTTCGCCTCGCGGCGACCGAAATGGGGGTGAACCGTCTTGGCTCACCTACGGTGACAACGAGAACGCACTGGTAGCCTCTGCCCCGATGGTCGAGGGTCGACCGGTCGGCGGATCATCCGATTCCGACTCACGTGGCTGCCGATTGAGGGAGGTAACGTTTGCAACGGCTCACTGCGACGATGGCTGGGCTGGTTTTGGTTCTGGCGGCGTGTGGTGGCGCGGATTCTGACGACACCCCAACGGGCGACGGAGGGGACGGGGCGACTACAACGCAACCCGCGACCGAGCAGCCTGCCACCACGTCGAGCGGTGACGGGGCTGAGGGGTCAGGTCCGTCGACCGCCACGGTGACACTGGGGGCTGAGACCTACACATTTTCTACCGAGGGCGCCGTCGTTGCACAATGTTTGACCAACTTGTTCGGCATCTTTTCGGTTCAGTTGCCGATGGCCAGTGGTGGCGATGGGGGCGTGTCGATCGTGGCGTTGCGCGAGGGAACTGATCCTGATGTGATCGGTGAGGTCAACGCGATCGAGATTTCCGTGGGTGATGAAGACTGGGTGGCGGACGAAGCCGACTTCTTGTTCGAACAATCCGAGGTACTGGAGCCGGGCATGAGCCAGGTCGACTCGGTGGAGATCGATGGGAGGACGGTCAGAGGCACGGCCACGTTCTTCCGGCAAAACAGTGTCTTCACCGGCGAGGTAGAGACGCAGACAGGCACCTTCGAGGCAACCTGTGGCGAGGAGCGGACGTCGTAGCGCTAGGGGACCTGCATCGGAGATCTCACCACCGGGACAGCGCACCCGCGGACCCGGCCTATGTGCGCCAGCCTGCCGGGTGCGTGCAGACGCTGGGACACCCCGAGTGGTATGCCGAACACATCGAGTCTTTTCTCACGTGATCGTTTGAAAGGGATGGCGGTCTCAACCGGTCCAACGCAGCGGCCCGAGGATCTGACTAGGGCCCGAGGACAGCTCGAGTCTCATGAATTCGACGATGGCCTGCGCGTCGATTCTGAGATGGGATCACCAGATGGTCGTCAGCAAACCTGATTGCTGTGCGAATTCGTGCATGTGCCGATCTTTGGTTACCAGTGGTAGGGATAGGTTGGTGGCTGTCGCTACGATCAGTCGGTCGGCTGGATCACCGTGGAATTGGTCCAAGAGTCCGGCATCAGCGGCAATTGCCGGTGTGATATCGGCTGGCGTAACCGCCGGGGTACCAAAGAGGTCATGAACCCAGTCGATAACGGGCCGATCGAGGCTCACGCGACCCTTGGTGACCAACATGGCGACCTCCCAACAACAAATTGCGGGGACAACAACCTGGTCTGCCGAAATGATGCCTTCACCCGCCTTCGCCGATAGGCGGTCCGATTCAGCCTGCCACCAAAGCAAAGCGTGTGTGTCGACAACGACTTGGCTATCGGACGGCATCCCAAGCCTCGTCCGTCGATAGGTAATCTGCGTCATCGGACACCAATAGCGTCACCGATCCCATCGTTGGTTGCGGAGCGCTCACCGGGACCAACTTGGCAACTGGTCTGCCCCGCTTGGTCACGATGATGGTTCCATGGGTCGCCTCGACCTCGTCAAGAAGAGCCAAACACTTGGCTTTGAACGTGCTCGCTTGCACGATTTTTTCCTTCATGTTGGACATATTACCATGGTCATCGACTATAGTCAACATTTGGATGGGTCGGATCGGTCCGGTTTATCACCGGGAGCTGCATCGCTCTGGCCGGTAACGTCCCCGGATGGGAGCCGACGATTACACCAAGCTTCTGGACCCGCTGTATGCCGGCCGCAAGTGGATCATCACTGCCGACACTGCCGCCGGCGCCACCGGGTTGGCGCAACGGATTATCGATGCAGGTGCCGACGCGGTGATGGTCATGGCCGGGAACGAGGGAACGGGACCGCAGCCGCCGGACGACGTCGGGGTCTTCGTCGTCGGTACGACCGGTACGACCGGTACGACCATGATGGGCGGGATCCGTGCGTTCGCCGACGCGATCACGGCTCCATCTGCGGAGCTCTGCGCAGCCGTCGATTCTTTCGACCCGACGACAGAAGCCACGGTCCTGTCCAGCTACCTGATCCCGACGGCCGAGGTTTGTGGCCGCTCTGTGTACGGTGCGGTCCGCTCGGAGTGGAAGGCCCTCGAAGACAAGCTGATCATCGACGAGCTGTGGGACCGCGCCGGCGTGGAGCGGGCACCGTTCGTCATCGTCGACCCCACGCACGAGGAGGCTGTGCACGAGGGGCTGGTGGGGTTGGCGAGCGTCGACGGTTCGGTGCTCGTTGCCGACAACACCGAGGGCTGGCACGGCGGCGGCGAGTACACCCGGTTTGTCGCGCGCGGAGCGGATGGTTCGGACACGTTGCGTTTCTTCGCCGAGCATTCCCGTCGTGTGAGGATCACGCCATTCCTGAGGGGAGTCCCCTGCTCGATCCACGGCCTCGTGACGAGGGATGCGGTGCTTGCCTTCCGTCCGGTCGAGATGCTCGTTTACCGGCGGGCCGGCTCCGACGAGTTCGTCTACGCGGGGATGAACACGCTGTGGGACCCACCTGCTCCGGTGCGGGACCAGATGCGGCGAGCGGTACGGTCGGTGGGAGCACTCATTCGGCAAGAGGTAGGATATCTGGGTGCGTTCGGCATCGACGGTGTGTGCACTGCCCAAGGTTTCCTGCCCACTGAGCTCAATCCACGACTGACGCCAGGTCTCGGCATTCAAGCCGAAGCGGCAGGCCGGTACCCGATGGGTGACATCGATCGCGCCGTGATTGTGGGCCTCGACGTTGATCTGCGACTCGACGAACTCGAGCATGAGATCGTCGAGGGAGCCGACGCGACGCGGACCGGACGGTGGCTACGACCCGTCACCCACCTATCGGTGACGGAGACGACCGAACAGCCGATCGCCTACGACGGCTCATCTTGGAAGCTGGCAGAGCAAGCCGACGCCACTGCCACAATGTCCCTCGGGCCTTCGCCGCAGGGGGCGCTGGTGCTCGTGAAGCTGGCTGACAGCCATGGGCTGACGCCCGGACCCTCCATCGCCGAGGTAGCCGCAGCCTCATTCGCCGTGGCGGACGAGATGTGGGACACCCGCATCGGAGATCTCATCACCGGGACGGCGCCCCCGATGTGACCCGCCTCGCCCGTCGAGTTTTCCCA
>CALCCX010000078.1 GCA_937900165.1 uncultured Acidimicrobiia bacterium
CGGTGAGCGGCGTGCGTAGTTCGTGGCTGACTGTGGCTATGAACCGATCCTTTGCTTCAATCATTCGCTCGGACGAGGCGATGGTCCTTACCCAGCCAACGACCACGGCGGCGACCACCGCAGCTACCAAGGTGATCGCGATCGAGCCCGCGTTGGCCAGAGCTCTGGCGGTGTCTGCCCGCTGTTCATAAAGCGGCAGGAGGCCTTCGACTTGGCCGTCGAGTCTGACGAAGGCGCGGGCGGCGACCTGTCCATTCTCCTGGATCACTGCCTCGAGATCCCCGTTGTCGAGGAGGACGATCTGACGGTCGATTGAAGCAAGGTAGTCGGCCAGCGTCTCTTCGATCCGGTTGGTGTCGAGGTTCAGAGCTGCCAGCTCCGCGTAGATCTGGGCGAGGTTGGCTGATCCTCGCCGGATCTCGTCAATGCTGTCCAGAAAATCGGCACGGGCTGCGCCCTCCGTTGCCGCTCTGCCCGCAAGTCGCCAAACCACGATGTCAACCTCGTAAGCGGTCGCTTTGAGTTCCAGCGTCAGATGATCGGCTTCGGCGTAGCGTGCCGCGTCTGAACGAAGTTGTTGGCCTGTCCACACGGCCACCAGCAACCCAACGGTGGCGACGACCACCAAGACAACCCTAAAACCCAAAGCTTGCCTCATGGTCTGACTGTCGGCCCGGCGGGGTCGGTCTTGCGCGTTCAGCCTAGGTTGGGTGCTCGGCTCCCGCCTATCATCCGTGCCCGGTGGTGAGGTGACCCATATGCCAGCTTTTCGTCAAGATCTCGAATCGGTTGCCCCCTACGTGCCGGGACGCAGCGAAGCGGAGATTCTCGCCGAATATGGGCTCGACCATGTCACGAAACTGGCTTCCAACGAATCGCCGGTCCAACCCTTCCCTGAGGTGGTGCAAGCCATCGCGGCGGCGGCTTCCAATGTCAACCGGTACCCGGACACGACGTACCAGCGGTTGGGCCCGATGTTGGCCGATCATCTCGGGGTCCCTGTCGATCACCTGTGGTTCGGAGGAGGGGGTGCAAACATTCTGCTGTGCGTCACTCTTTCGACCACGGGGCCAGGGTCGAGTGTCGTCTACGCCCATCCCAGCTTTTTGGTCTATCGCTTGTCGACGGCCGTCGCCGGGGCGGAGAGCGTTGAGGTGCCTCTCGACGGGGAGCATCGCCATGACATCGACGCCATGATCGCTGCCGTCCGAGACGATACGAGACTGCTCTACGTCTGTAATCCGAACAACCCGACCGGCACCCACGTCCCTAGCTCTGAGGTGCTGAGATTGCTCGACGCCGTCCCCGAATCAGTGCTGGTGGTCGTCGATGAGGCATACCACCATTACGTGGAGGCAGACGACTACTGGTCAATGGTCTCGCTGGTGGATGAGCGCCCCAACCTGGCCGTTCTCCAGACGTTTTCCAAGATCTATGGTCTGGCAGGTCTCAGGATCGGATATCTGATCTCCCGCCCAGATCTGCTCGATCCGTTGCGTAAGACCCAGCTTCCATTCACCGCGACAAACTTGGCGCAAGTGGCCGCCGTAGCGGCCCTTCGACACACCGACCGCCTGGCTGAGCGTATAGAAACGAATGCCGACGGGCGGGCGGAGCTTGTACAAGGCTTGAAGGCGAGGGGGATGGCGACCGCCGATAGCCAAACCAACTTCGTTTTTGCCCGACTGCACGATGATCCGTTGGCCGTTACCGAAGGGCTACTCAGCCGAGGTGTGATCATCCGGCCGACCGGCACGGCCTGGCAGCGGATAACGGTTGGAACTCCGTCCGAAATCGCAGAGTTCTTCGACGCTCTCGACGCGGTGGTGTCCGGAGTCGGCAGCCCGTGACTATTCGGATCCAGACCTGTCGATCCTGAAAGTTCGATCATTTCGACGAGCTCGGGCCGTTGAGGGAGCCGGCCAGCCGACGGCGCAGCTCGGGCTTGGCGACCTTACCCATGGCGTTGCGTGGGAGGAGCTCTACCGGTTCGTAATGCTTTGGTCTTTTGTAGCGGGCCAAGGCCTCGGCGGTGTGGGCCTCCAGATCTTTGGCGTCTAGATCGCCAGACGGGACGATCACTGCAACGACGATCTCTCCAAGATCGGGATGTGGCAATCCGATCACGGCCGATTCTGTGACCCCAGGGTGAGCGTCGAGGACCAGCTCCACCTCCCTTGGATAGACGTTGAGGCCACCAGAGATGATCATGTCGCTGGACCGGCCCGCCAAGGTGAGCCGGCCATCATCATCGAGGCTCCCGATGTCGCCGGTGTCGAAGAACCCGTCGTCGGTGAACTCCGCGGCCGACCCATCTGGGGAGTGCCAGTATCCGGAGAATACGTTCGCTCCCCGCACCTGTACTGCTCCGGCTTGGTCTTGGGAGCAGGAGTTGCCGTCGTGGTCGACCACCCTGAGGTTGACCCCAGGCAGGGCAAACCCGACCGATCCCGCCAAACGATCGCCATCCAGGGGGTTGGAGGCCAACATTCCGGCCTCGGTCATGCCGTACCGCTCGAGGATGCGATGTCCGGTGCGGCGGTCGAATTCATTGTGGACCAGCTCAGACAAGGGTGCGGATCCTGACGTGAACAACCGCACTTTGCTGAGGTCTGATTCATCGAGGCGAGAGTCGGCGACCAGCCTGTGGTAGTAAGTGGGCACGCCCATCATCACTGTCGCCCCTGGGAGGGCTCGGAGGGCCGTGTCGGCTGCGAAACGATCGTGAAAGAGAACCTTCGAGCCCCCCATCATCGCCAGATGCAGAGCCACGAACAGGCCGTGGGTATGGAAGATCGGCAGGAGGTGGAGGAGTATGTCGTCGGCCCGCCAGCCCCATGTCTCGAAGAGAGTTTCGGCGTTCGCGACGAGATTGTCTGAGCTGAGCATCGCTCCTTTGGGACGGCCGGTCGTGCCGGACGTGTAGAGGATCGCGGCCATCTGAGTGCCCGATCTCGGAGTTGGTGAGATATCGGGAGTGGCCGTTCCCGCTGAGTCGAGGAGCGTTCCAGAACCATCTGCGGCCAACGTGAGCGACCGGGTTGTCTGGTAGGTCGAATCGCCTGGTCGGTGGGGATCAGTCACAAACAGCACCGGCGCCGAGTCTTCGACGAAGAAGGCGACCTCGGCGTCCGTGTATGCAGGGTTGATGGGTACATACACAGTGCCGACTCTGAGCGCGGCGAGATACAGGGCGACGGCCTCGGGTGACTTTTCCACCTGGACGAGTAGCCGGGTTCCTTCAAATGCGCCGTGGTCTCGGAGGACTGTGGCCATTCGGGCGGCGAGCTCGAATATCTCTCCGTACGACCAGGTGCGATGGCCCTTCACCTCCAGGAACCTATGGCCCGGATTGGCAGTCCGGGTCAGGGCATCGAACAGGGCAATCACAAAACTTCCGGTCGTCCGATTGCGACGTTCACTCCAGGCGACCAAAGGGCGATGGGTGCCCTGGCCGGCGTTGGGAGCCCGGCCGCAGAAATGAGATCGTCCGACCATGGGGCAACGATCGCCTCGTGGAGCGGCCACGGCTCATGCGACGCCCGCGCGAAAGTCAATTGGCCCCTGCGAACACCAAACAGGTTCCAGCGGGCAGTCAGGTAGTGCTGGAAAGGGGTGACGTCTGCCGGTTCGATGGCCTTGCCAACGACCACCGATGCGGTGGATTCTGGCCCAGGACCCGGCCAACGGCGACGACTGCGGTATTCCCATGACCCATCTTGCTGGTCGACCGACATCTTCGCCCAGTGATACCAGACGCCGTATCCGAGCCTTCCGGCGATCACCGCAGGCAAGCGGGCCGCCTCGAGAGAAAAGAACCAAACGCCTACTTCCCCGTTCGGGCCCGTCACGTAGGTGCGGCAATTCGTTTCGGGAAAGTACGAAACCCATGGGATGTACGGACCTCTCGGGAGACGCACCTTCATGCGAAATGGCACTACCCCAACCCAGGCGCGGTCATCCCAGGTCTCAACCGTCAGCCTGTCCGGCAACACCGATTGGACCCGCTCCGGGTCGTAGTCCCAATGCAGGAAGGTGAGATCGCGCCATTCGTTGCGCATCATTGGCTCGCTGATTTCCACTGGTGCAGAAGCGGGATGAAGGCTCATCGAAACACCCGTGTTTGCCTGGAAATCAGAAGTGCCATGGGAAATCGCCGAAGTCGGGCGGGCGCTTTTCGAGGAAGGCGTCTCGACCTTCCTGGGCTTCTTCGGTGCCGTACCCGAGCCTGGTCGCCTCGCCGGCAAAGATCTGCTGGCCAACCAACCCGTCGTCGATGAGGTTGAAGGCGAACTTGAGCATGCGCTGCGCCGTCGGGCTCTTGGCGTTGATCGTGGCCGCCCACTCGAGGGCGACGTTCTCGAGCTCGGCATGGGGGACCGACTTGTTGGCCATGCCCATCGCCACGGCGTCGTCCGCCGAATAGTTGGCGCCGAGGAAGAAGATCTCCCTCGCCCGTTTCTGGCCAACCTGGCGCGCCAGGTAGGCGCTTCCGTATCCAGCGTCGTAGCTGGCCACATCCGCGTCAGTCTGCTTGAAGATGGCGTGTTCGGTCGAGGCGAGGGTCAGGTCGCAGACCACATGCAGGCTGTGGCCACCCCCCACTGCCCAGCCGGGCACCACGGCGATCACCACCTTGGGCATGAAACGGATCAGCCGCTGGACCTCGAGGATATGCAAGCGCCCCACTCTGGCCGGGTCGATGGCGTCGGCCGTTTCGCCCTCCGCGTACTTGTAGCCGTCCTTGCCACGAATGCGTTGGTCGCCACCGGAACAAAACGCCCATCCGCCATCCTTGGGCGAGGGGCCGTTGCCGGTGAGTAGCACGGTGCCGACGTCCGTCGACATGCGGGCGTGGTCGAGGGCCCTGTACAGCTCATCCACGGTGTGGGGGCGAAAGGCATTGCGAACCTCCGGCCGATCGAAGGCGATACGCACCGTTGCCTGATCGACGGCCCGGTGAAAGGTGATATCGCTGAACCCGAATCCCTCGACTTCTTTCCAGCGGTTCGCATCGAACAACTCAGACACCATCACCAACCTCCAAGACCTCGTTCGCAAAGGGTAAACGCCTGGGTGGGGCCTGGAACCCGGCCTGAACACGAATCTGGCCCAATCGAGAACCGACTCGCTCGTTGCGGTGTAGTAGGTACTGTGGAGCAGAGAAGGAGATTCTGATTCCGTCGCGAAAGTTGGTCCAGGTCGGGGTGGCGTTGAGTACGGGTTTTGCGTTGGTAGTGGCATGTGGGCGTTGAGGGGGCGTCCGCGGCGCGTCGGCGCGCCGTGAACGCTGCAGCCGGGTGGAGGACCGACCACCTGACGACCTCGTCATCCGAGCCCGAGGCGGCGACGGGGAAGCATACGCACAGCTGGTTCGCGCCCATCGCGACCTGGCGTTCAGGGTGGCCTATGTCATCGTCGGTTCAGCAGCCGAGGCCGAGGACGCGGTCCAGGAGGCGTTTGTGAAGGCGTATTACGCGCTGGACCGATTCCGTCCCGGCTCAGAGTTTCGACCGTGGTTGCTGAAGATCGTTGGCAACCAGGCGCGTAACCTGCGCCGGTCGTCCGGCCGACGGCTTCACTACGAGAGCCGGGCGGCCCGAGACGCTGCCTTGGGGGGCGCGGTCCCGTCCCCCGAGTCAGCCACCGAGGCATCAGAGGCCAGGGTGCGACTGCTCGAAGCAGTGAACCTTCTTCCTCCCCGTGAACGAATGGTGCTGGCGCTGCGCTACTTCCTCGAGCTGAGTGAGGGAGAAACGGCCATCGCGGCCGGAATCCCGCGCGGCACGGTGAAGTCGCGGCTGTCGAGAGCGGTCGGTCGGCTGAAGACCTCAATGGGCGATGGGGCCGATCATGGATAGATCTCGCCTCGATGCGCAGCTAGCCGAGGTCGGGCGCGATGTCGCCTTCCCGCAGACTCCGCCGATCGTGGACGAGGTGATGCGACGCCTCGCCGAACCACCGCCGTTGCAAACCCGCCGGCGCCGGCCGCTGGTCGCCCTCGCCGTTGCTCTGGTCGTCGTTTCGATGTTCACAGTGCTGCCTGGGCCGCGCCGAGCGATTGCCGACCTGTTGGGGATCGGGGGAGTGGCCATCACCATCGCCCCTGAGCTGCCCCAGACTGCTACCGCCGGTGAGTTCTCCGGGAATGAGGTGACCTTGCAGGCAGCGCAGGCAGCCGTCGAATTCGCCCTGGTCGTTCCTGACGGAATTGGAGAACCAGACGTCGTCTACCTCGATGTTTCGGTACCAGGTGGTCTGGTCACGCTTGCCTATCAGCCCGGACAGAACAGCTTCAGATCGGAAGAGCGTCGTGTAGGGAAAGGGTGTAGATCTCGGTGGTCGCCGGAGCATTAAAAAAAAAAGA
>CALCCX010000079.1 GCA_937900165.1 uncultured Acidimicrobiia bacterium
AGATCTACACTCTTTCCCTACACGACGCTCTTCCGATCTGAAGTATTGGGGCCGCGGGGTGTGCGGAGGGTTGCAGGTGCCGCTAAACCGCAAGCGGTTTCTCGCTGCGCTCGTTTATTTTGTTGGGATTATTGTTTGGGGTGGTTTGGTTATTTTGTTATGATTTTCTTGGTTTGGCTACGATTATTGTTGCGATGGTGAAGGTTGTTATTGCGAACAGGATTGCAATTGATATTGAGAAGTACCATGGTGGTTGATTGAGGAAGTCGGTGAGTGTTGACGGGGTTGCTGATTTGGTGATCTGGTTGTTGTTGAGTGGTGAGCGGATCGCCCATGTTGCCCAGGTGAGGGGGTTTGCATACATGAGGATGCGGAGCCAGCCCGTTGCGCTTTGTGTTGAGAAGAAGGCGCCGGAGAGCATCCACAGGGGCATGAGAATGAGATTCATGACGGCGTGGAAGCCCTGCGTGGACTCGCTTACCCAGGCGAAAGCGACGCCGACTCCGGTCATGGCGATGCAGGTTACGGCGAGTGCGAGTGTTATTTGGAGTAGGGCGACGGGTGTGAGGTGTCCGCCGAGCATGGGGAGTGCGAGGAGGAGGATGATGGCTTGCGCGAACGCGAGGATGGATCCGCCGAGTATTTTTCCTGCTGCGATGGACCATCTTGGTGATGGTGCAACGAGTACGGACTGGAGCCAACCCTCGGTTCTGTCTTCGATGATGGAGATGGAGGAGAAGATGGCGGTGAACATGGCGACGAGCGTCATCATGCCGGGGAGGAGGTAGAGGGAATAGGAGGTTGCGGAGGCGGTGTCTGCTACTACGGGAGCGAACATTGACATTGAGCCGGAGAAACCGCTTGCCATGAATACCCAGAGGATGAGGGGGGTTCCGATTGATGCTCCTATTCGGGCGGGTTGTATGGTAAAGCGAATAAGTTCTCGTTTGAGGATGATGGAGGCGGTGGGACAGCCGGTGTTTTTTATGGTTTGGGTGGTCATTGTTATTCGTTTTCAGTTAACAGTTATGAGTTATCAGTTTTGTTTTTTGTTTATTTTGTTTTTTTTTTTTTCAAGCAGAAGACGGCATACGAGATATATCAGTGTGACTGGAGTTCAGACGTGTGCTCTTCCGATCTGTTGACTCCGATCTTGGGATCCACATTCACACCCTTGTTGATCTCCCAGATCGCCCTGGTTTTGGTCGTGTTGTCGACGAAGTAGCCCACCTGGCTGATCTCACCGTTTTGGCTGAGTGAGCCCTGGACTCCGCCCTCTCGATAGCCAGGCGGCGCGGCCTCCTCAATGAACTCGCAGGCCCATACATCTTTGACGTGACCATGGATCTGGCTTCCGATGATCATTTGCCGCAAGCCCGTCGACACCACGTAGTGCTCCACGCGCACGTTGTGGTGGACAAAACGATCGTCTGATTCGACCTCTTTGGTTGCCCCGACCATGAACTCGGGCATACCGGGATAGAAGCTCAACTCCGCACCGAGTTCGCGCAGCCGCGCATTGCTGAGGCCGGCGAACTTGCCCGCCTTGACATAAGTCAAGAGGTGGTTGAGGTATAGCGTTTCCTGGGAGACTTGGAGGCCGGCGTCCGAGTAATAGGCACCGAGGTGATCTACCTCGTCCCAGAATTGCCCTTCGTCGACGCCGTAGGCGCGGAAAAGCGGCCTCTGTTGATAGCCGGGAATCAATGTTTGGTCGAAGTCCCATATGACAGCGATCACATTGCCGGTAAAAAGGTTGACCGCCATGGCGGTTCCGATCGTGGGGGAAGTACCCCAATGGTACGGCGGATTCCCGAGTTGTCCACAGGCAAAGCCCCAAGTCCGATAGCCAATGGCCACAGCTTCGGCTGTGGCGAACCGGCTTGGGACCAACGTTGGGACCCCGTGTTGATTCTGTGGATCTAGATGGCTCGTACATCTGATCTCATCCGGATTTGAGCCTCGAATAGCTCGCTACGATCCGCTGATGCACTCCGCTCGCCGTGCCGCCCCACAGATCGATCGACTTGTCATCGCGGTGAACACTGCGGTCGGCGCGGGCGATGAAGGCCTCGCAAGAGATGCCGGACTCTCAGCGCCCGGCCTCACTCCGTTCTTCGCCGATTGGTTGCTTTCAGTCGGGATCGAGCGCGAGATTGCGAAACGTCGGATCCCATATGCAGCGGACGGTACCGTCGACAGTTGGCTCGACGAGGGTGCTGCGGCCGGAGCCATCGAGGAGAGGGAAGGCCGATATTTTGCTTCCGAACGGCTTGTCCCACTCGCCACCTCGATCCGAAAGGCCGGCACCGAGAAGGCAGCGGCGTTCTGGGGCAAACATGACAACGAAGTAGAAATCATTAGCACCAACCTTCGGACGATCATCGCCGAGGCGCCAGATGAATTCAGTCTGGCGTCTGCCCACCGCCAGATTCCGGAACCGGACGACCGGTACCTCGCCCTGCATCAACGTCTGACAACGATGCGATACTTCCGGTCCCACGCCCATATTTCTGCGTGGCGAGCGGCAGGTCTCACTCCGTTCGAGATCGTCGCGATGACGGGACTGTGGCGAGGTTCCGAGAATGGCGGCATTCCCGGTTCGCTTGTTCAGAAGGGTTACGCCGAGGCGGACGGTCTCACCGAAGAGGGCGACATGGTTCGAGGCGAAATCGAGATCGTCACAAATCAGGTAGTACAGCCACTGTTCGAAGTGCTGGGCGAACCTGGCCCGTTGCTGGATGCTCTCGATGCCCTGCCATCCGAGCCAGACGACCTATAGGCCGGCCGAGCGTGCAGATCTCGGAACCTCCGCCCGCTCAACATCTCTGGGGTGAGGCTGCGACCCCATATGACGAGATCGGCGGCGAAGCCGAAGTGCGCTCGTTGGTGGATAGGTTCTACGACGAGGTGGATGTCGACTCTCCGGTCCTGCGCGCGATGCTGCCACGCGACATGTCCGTATCTCGACAGAAGTTGTTCGAGTTCTTGTGTGGCTGGATGGGCGGTCCGCAGTTGTATGTCAAAAAACATGGACATCCCGCGCTGCGTATGCGCCATTCCCCTTTCGAGATCGACGTTGAAGCGGGTCGTGTCGATCCCGATCTCAGATCTGAGCAGTTGGTTGATGGCACCTGTGTAGGCGGCGCCGAACCCGGCCAAGGTGGGTTCAGGTCCACCGAATGGATCACGGTCCGGATACGGATCGGCTGTCGAGATCGTCGTGTCGTACAGCCCGAGAACCTTGCGCTCGTCCCTCAGCAATTCGCGGGTGAACACGTGCATGCTCACTCTGCCCTCGCTTCTCGAAACCAGACTGAGCGGTAGGCCGAGAAGGTCGGCCAGCCGAGTCAAGATGCGGTTGCTGTCAGCGCGGTCGAGGGATGCGCCTCTCGTCAGAAACGAGACGTACTCGCCGGTGGCGAACTCTTCGGCCACCGATAGGACCTCGTCCAGCGGAGTGTGTGTTTCGAACGCACGAGAGCGACCATGGTGGACGGCTGCCGCAGCCTTGGTCGGAAGCTTGTCGATCCAGGGCAACACGTCGTAGTCGGTCGCCGTCAATGGCGCGAACTCGAGAGCCGGCGAAATGAGAATCGCCCCGTTCAAACCGATTCCGGTGGTTTCCTGAAGCATTCGGACCAACTTGGCGACCGGAAACCTCCGTAGGATTCACCGGCGATGAACACGGGTGATCCCCATCAATTGTTCGTCGATAGCCACCGGCTCATGAACTCCGCCATCGCCTCCAGGTCTCGGTTGATCGCGAAGAATTCCTTGGGGTCCTGGATATCTCGCCGTTCGTCGGCGTCGCCATTGTCTGTGCCTTGCTTCCTTGTCTCGATGGTTCTGCTGAAGCCGGTGCCGACCGGATCGATAAAAACAATGTCGGTGAATCCGAGCCACGAAGCGGGGTTGTCGACCAGCTTGGCCGGCATTCTGGGAAGCGAACCGTCAGAGGGAAAGTCGACGATGCGGGGCCCAACCGTACCCACGTGCAAGTAGGCAGATGAGGCTCCCGGCCCTCCGTTGAACGCAAATGTCACGGGTCGGTCGTGCGTCTTCTCGGCGATATACGATACCGAGAAGACCTCTGCGGCCGGCTTATCCGTCTTGCGAAGGATCTCCCAGCCAGCCTTGACCGTGTGCTCGATCTCTCGGCCGGCCGAGTCCGTCCACGTTGAGCGATGTTTGGCGCCCTGTGGTGGCTTGTGCTCTGCCGCTCGTGTCGTGTTCTCTTTCTTGGTCTTTGCCATGACGGCGACCGTAGCGCACTTGGCAGGCCGACGAATAGGGGACATGATTGTTGTTCTCGGCGGCCGGGTAAGAGCGGGCTAGTCATTTGGGGGTGGCCGACGATGATTCGCGGGTTGTGAGGCCTGTTGCCGATAATGATTGTGACTGGCGACAAAGGATTCTCTCATGGCACTGGTGATGGACCACCCAGATTCACATAGTTCGGTGACGCACAACATCGGGGCCGGCCTGCAGCGGACCATTTGCGCTGAATGCGACTACATCGGAGTTGGTGAAGTCGCTTTCCGTGCCTCCGATTTCGACGTTGCGATATCCGGTATGGCCAACCGATTCTCAGAACCCGCGGACCCATGGGCGTTGGAGACGGTAGCCTAGATCAGCTAGATCTTCGCCCATCTAGACGTGCGGAAGCATCTCTTCGCCAAGCAGCGCAAGGTGATCGAGGTCGGAAAGATCAAGCATCTGGAGGTAGAGCCTCTCGCAGCCCGCGTCCTTCCAGGTCCGAATCTGGTCGACCAGCTCTGATGGCGTCCCAGTGAGTCCATTGGAACGGAGCTCTTCCACCTCCCGCCCGATCCCCGCAGCCCGTTTTGCGATCTCCGCATCGTCCGATCCGCAACAGACGACCAACGCAACCGAGTAGGTCAGTTCATCCGGATCACGGTCGATGGCCTCGCATGCCCCTCTGACTCTGGCGTTCTGTTCGACATAGGCGTCTGGCTTCGTGAAACCCTGATTGTATTCGTCTGCGTATGCGGCGGCCAGGCGGGGAGTCTTCCTCTTGCCGCCTCCGCCGATGATCACTGGTGGTCGGCGGCTCGGTTTCGGAATCGCGGGCGAATCAATGACCTCATAGTGGTCGCCGGAGAATGAGAAAGTCTCGCCAAGTGGGGTGTCCCAAAGGCCAGTGATGATTGCGAGCTGCTCTTCGAAAATCTCAAACCGTTCTCCGAGCGCCGGGAACGCCAACCCGTAGGCACTGTGCTCGGCTTCGAACCAACCAGTCCCGAGTCCCATCTCGACTCTGCCGCCGCTCATGACGTCGACTTGGGCGACGGAGATCGCCAGCATTCCCGGTTCGCGAAACGTGGCCGGCGATACCAGCGTTCCGAGTGAGATCCGATTAGTCTCCCGTGCCAGGCCGGCCAGCGTGACCCATGCGTCGGTCGGCCCTGGCAAACCGTCCGTGTCGCCCATTGCGAGAACGTGATCACTGCGGAAAAACCCTTCGAATCCGGCGGCCTCGGTTGCCAGGGCGACAGCGAGCAGCGTCTCGTAGTCAGCGCCCTGCTGAGGTTCGGTGAATACACGAACGTCCATGGTCAACTCCGATGTGCCGGGGCTCCCGACCCTAGCGGTAAGTCGCCCAAGTTATCGCCACGTCTCTCCGGCACTTGGCAAACCCGATCCGATCAAGTTCGGCCGTCTCCTCATCGTTGGCGACCAGGTCGGCACTTGGCGCCGATCCCGGTCCGAAACACGATCGAGCGGTTCCGGTAGGCGTAGGTGACTGGAAGGATCACCGGCTGTCCGGCATTGATGAAGGCCACCCTGCCGATCGGGGTAGCTTCGAGGAGCTCGTCGCACTCATCGACGGTGAGAACCCGAAGGCGGCGGTGGTCTGTGGGGTTCGTTCGCCGGCTGATGTGGTCAGGGTATCCCGATCGGGCCGGCGTCGTCGGGGCCATCGGTCCCAAATGCCGCGGTTGCGCGGCCGGATAACAACTGCAACAGTTCTGTAGAAATGTGCTAGCATTGTGCGACATGTCGGTACTCTATTTGCGCAACGTCCCCGAAGCTACTCGCATGCGCCTTGAAATCCTGGCCTCGCGGGAGGGACTCTCGGTATCGGCGTTCGCGGTGAGAGAGCTGAGCAAGTTGGCTCGGCGAGCCGACAACCCGGCCCTCGTCGGTGATCTGCCCGATCTCGGGATCGCTGCCGAATCAATTGTGACCGATCTCGACGCGGACCGCACGGCCAGGTGATCGTTGTCGATGCGTCGGTGGCGGTACTCGGTTTGCTGAACGACGGAGAGGCGCGCCGGAGCCTTGCTGAAGACACAATCGCAATACCTCATCTTGCTGACTCTGAGGTCGCCCAGGCCTTCCGCTCTCAAGTCCGCCGAGGGGATGTCGATGTCGCCGATGCTCACCTCGCGCTCCAACGCTGGGCAAGACTTGGGGTTTGGCGATTCTCAATCGTTGGGAGTCTGGAAAGGGTTTGGGCGCTGAGGGACAACTTGACAGCCTACGACGCAACCTATGTCTCGCTCGCCGAGGCCCTTGATTGCGCACTGGTCACGGCGGATGCTCGGCTCGGTGGCGCCCCAGGACCACGCTGTCCGATCACGATCGTTCGGCATTGATTTGAGGGTGGACTGTCTGGGCAGGTGTCGAAGCCTTCTACCCTGGACCCATGACCACGAACACCGCCTCCGATGCCGTGATGAAAGAGGCCGAACAGTCTGAAAGGATGATTCGCGGGCAGGGAATGCGGCTCATCAGACGGCAGCTCTCCAGGGCTCCGCGCCAGTTTCTCGTGGGCGGAGCCGGAACCGTTCTTTTTGCCGCTGCAACCGTGGCGTCCTCGTATGTGATCGGATGGGTTACCGACTCGGTGCTGCTGCCGTCTGTGGCGGCCCGTGAGGTGACAACCGCGACGCTCGCGGGAGCCGGTGCCGCCATCGTTGGAGTTTCCACGATTACCGCGGCCGGAATTGCGTTGCGTCGGGTGGGCGCCTACGCAGCCCAGTATCACCTCCAGGCGAGAGATCGTACCGAGATCACGGATCGGTACCTGGAGCTGCCGATCGAATGGCACAGGCGCCATCCGACCGGTCAACTCTTGTCCAACGTCAACGCAGACGTCGAGGCTGCGTCCCAGATTGCCGCTCCTCTTCCGATGGCCTTTGGGGTGGCTGTGATGTTGGCGATCACAACCGTGCTGCTGGTGACGACGGATCCGTTCCTGGCTCTGGTCGGCCTCTTGATCCTGCCCAGTATCGCCCTCGCCAACTACGCCTTTCAACGCAAGATGAGAGTCATCGCCGCCAGCGCCCAGAAGCTAAGGGCGGAGGTGTCCGAAATCGCGCACGAGTCCTTTGACGCGGCTTTGGTCGTCAAGACCCTGGGCCGCGAAGACGCGGAAGTTGGCCGGTTCGGCTCCAGGTCTGACGACCTGCGTGATCAGATGGTCTCGTTCGGACGGCTCCGTGCAGCATTCGACCCGATCATGGAGGCACTGCCGACCATAGGTGTACTGGCGGTTGTGGTCGTTGGAGCGTGGCGGGTCGATCAGGGTCTCATCACGCCAGGCAACCTGGTGACGTTTGCTTATCTTTTCCGATTGATCGCAATGCCTATGCGAGTGTTCACCTGGCTGCTCGGCCAGATTCCGGCTGCAACGGCTGGATGGCAGCGCATCCAGGCGGTCCTCGACACAGACGCGAAGCTGGACTACGGCAAGATCGACCTGGTGGCGAGTGGAGGCGCGTCTGCCGATGCGAAGTCGGTCGGCTACGTTTATCCGGAAGGCCGGGAATCCGATCTCGGTGAGACGCCTGGTTCTGAAGCAGTCCCAGCCCCGGAAGAGAGCCGGGGAGTCGATTCGGTTTCTCTGGATGTTGGGCCCGGTAGGACCGTGGCGCTGGTTGGGCCGACCGGTTCCGGCAAATCAACCATCGCTCAGCTGCTCGTGCGTCTTTTTGACCCAGACGAGGGCAAGATTCGCCTCGATGGGCGCGGCTTGGTTGAACTCGACCATGGTTCGTTGGCCCGCTCCACTGCCCTCGTGTTCCAAGAGCCCTTTCTTTTCGATGACACGATCTACGCCAACATCACGCTGGATGAGGACTTTGATCGAAGCCAGGTCGAGGCCGCGGCTCGTCTCGCTCAGGCACACGAGTTTGTTTCCGCCATGCCGGACGGATACGGGACGGTTGTGGGCGAGCGGGGAGCAGCGCTGTCAGGCGGTCAGCGTCAGCGGGTTGCCCTTGCCAGGGCTTTGATCAGGTCACCCCGGCTTCTGGTACTCGACGATGCGACATCAGCTGTCGATCCCGCGATCGAGAGCCAGATTCTCGATGGTCTTGGGACTCTCGAAACCACCGTGATCATCGTGGCCTACCGGCGCTCATCCATCGTACTGGCGGACGAAGTGATCTTCGTCGATGACGGCCGGGTGGTGGGACGTGGCACTCACTCCAAACTCTATAAGTCGTTGCCAGCCTACGCAGCGTTGATTGACGCATACGAGGACGAGGCAGCCGCATGACGACAACCGCCCCGACCATCGAGTCAACGTCTCGTGACGGTGCCATGCGGACGTTTCGGCGTGGGTTGGCCCTTTCGCCTGAGCTGCGAAGTGGCCTTCCCAAGACTGTCGGTCTGGGACTGGCGTCGAGCGCAGGGCGAGTGATCATCCCGATCGTGATCCAGCAGGTCCTGGATCGTGGACTCTCCGACTCCGGCGTCGACATGAGGTTCGTTTGGAAGATGGTCGGACTGGCGCTGCTGGCCACTGCCTTCACAGCATTGGCCACGGGGTTCATGCACCTGCGCCTGGCGAGAGTGTCAGAGACTGCGTTGTCAGGTTTGCGGGTCAGAGCGTTTCGTCATATCCATGATTTGTCAATGCTCCACCAGGCGTCTGAGCAACGGGGAGCCCTCGTTGCCAGGGTGACTTCCGATGTCGACCAAATCAGTCGGTTCATGCAGTGGGGAGGCATCATGCTGCTCGTCAACAGCGCCCAGGCACTGTTGGCGATCGTCGTCATGGGCGTCTACTCGCTGCCGATGGCCGCGACCGTCGTTGTGATGGTCCCATTGATCATATTGATGATCAGGCTATTCCAGTCTCGGCTGGAGCGGGCGTTTCTGGCCGTTCGAGAGGCGGTCGGCCACCTGTTGGCCACGTTGGCCGAAATCGTCGTGGGTGCTCCCGTGATCCGAGCCTACGGTGTCGAAGAACGCACCAAGGACAAGCTGGGTGAGGCGATAGAGCGGCACCGGAGCACCGGGATACGGGCAGGCATCATCTCGTCTCTGTTCTCTGGCGCCGGCGAGCTGTTGTCCTCGACCGTGATCGCCTCGTCTTTGGTGGTCGGCACGATATTGGCTGTGCGCGGCTCGGTGAGTGTCGGCACCGTTGTAGCTTTCTTGTTCCTGATCCAACTCTTCATCCAGCCGATTCAGGTGCTTGGTGAGGCAGTAAATGAGGCGCAGACAGCAATAGCCGGATGGCGTCGGGTCCTGGATGTTCTCGATATTCCGCCTGATGTGGCTGATCCCGGTCTGAGCGGTGTTGATCTGCCTGCTGAATCGCTTGGGGTGGATTTCCGGGGAGTGGAGTTCAGGTATCCGAAGCCTGGAGAGACGGCGGCCGACGCGACGGGCACAAGAGCGGTGGAGACTCTAGACCTGACGATTGAGCCTCGGTCGAAGGTGGCGGTCGTGGGTGAGACGGGCTCCGGGAAGACGACGTTCGCCAAGTTGCTTACCCGTCTAATGGATCCCACGTCCGGCACCGTTGAGATTGGCGGGAAAGACCTACGGATGGTGCGTTTTGCCTCACTGCGAGACCGGGTGGTGATGGTTCCCCAAGAAGGGTCGCTCTTCCGTGGAACTATTGCGGACAATGTGCAAATGGGTAGACCGACAGCGAACAGGGCTGAGATTCGGGGCGCGTTCGAACGTCTCGGACTGGGTGACTGGTTGGGCGAACTCGCCTCCGGCCTGGACACCCAAGTCGGCGAGCGCGGATCATCGCTATCGGTCGGAGAGCGACAACTGGTTGCCTTGACCAGGGCCGCCATCGCCGACCCGGAGCTACTTGTGCTCGATGAGGCCACGTCGGCGGTCGACCCTGCCACCGAGGTTCGGATCAGCCGGGCCCTGCATCAACTCACGGAGGGCCGGACAGTGGTGACCATCGCGCACCGAATGTCAACGGCGGAGGCCGCCGAGAGAGTGTTGGTGTTCGATCAAGCTCGCCTGGTCCAGGACGGCACCCATCAGCAATTGCTAGCCGATGGCGGTGTCTACGCCCGCCTCCACGAATCCTGGGCACGTGCCACCTGAGGGTCGCGTTGCGAACCCAGGGGACAACCCTGGGTTCCTGTGGTCGCCATAGCGACCAATACGCTCCCAAGTTCGGCTGGTTCAGCCGAACGCGGAGTCCCGAATGGATTCGGGGAGCCTGGTGGGCATGTAGGTATAAGTGCCCGATTCGAGCAGTTCGCCCGCGGCCCTGTTGGCAGCTCCGTAGGCAGACCAGGCGAGGGCGCCACCAGTCGACACTCTGCGCACGCCGACGGAGGCGAGTTCATCCACGCTCGGCCCACCAGGCCAATTGAGCACATTCAATGGGATTTCGACCGTCTCGACCAGGGCTTTGATCTCGGAGAGATCTGACAATCCAGGGGCGTAGACGACATCGGCCCCGGCGTCGCGGTAGGCGATCAGCCGCTCGGTGATGTCTTCGAGTTCGGGCCGACCGTACAAGTAGCCTTCGGCGCGGGCTGTCAAAATGAGCTGGAGCGGACCAGAATGGGCTGCCTCGGCGGCGGCGGCCACTCGCTCAGTCGCGTTTCCGACCTTATCGATCTTCTCGGTTCCTGGGTCATAGTCCTCAATGGAACAACCCGCTGCCCCGGCCTCGACCATTCCCTGCACCGTCTCGGCGATTTCTGACGGGGTGTCGCCGAAACATCTCTCGGAGTCGACGCTGAGCGGTACTTCGGTGCCCGCTGCCATGCGGGCAACGTGTTCGAGCATCTCGTCCCTCGTAACCCGCTGGTCGGGTCTACCAAGTGTGGCGGCGTGCCCAGAGCTAGTGGTGGCAAGGGCTGGGAATCCGAGGTGTTGGAACAGTCTGGCGGAGCCAACGTCCCACGGATTGGGCATGAGGAACAGTTCATCTGCGGAATGCAATGTCTGGAAACGGGCGATCTTGTCGGCTTGGTTGATCATGGTCCGATATTGCCAGCCGACCGGCCTTCCTGCTGGCCGTATCCGGTCAACGTTTCGCTGAACCCGCCAAAGACCGCCGAACTTGGGGCGCCCAGTGTCGCTATAGCGACGCAGGGAACCCAGGGTACGACCCTGGGTTCGACAACCCGCCTATGTCTTGGTGCGTTTGGCGGCTTGTTTTCGTTCGGATTCGCCGAGGAAACGTTTGCGGATTCGGATCGCGTCCGGGGTGACTTCTACCAGTTCGTCCTCGCCGATCCACTCTATTGCGAGTTCGAGGGTCATCTTCCGATGGGGCTTCAGCTTGATAGCCTCGTCCGCGTTGGCTGATCGGATGTTGGTTAGCTGCTTGGCCTTGGCAGGGTTGGCGGGCATGTCCTGAGGCCTGGCATTTTCGCCGATGATCATGCCCTCATAGACCTCGGTGCCCGGCCCGATGAACAGTTCGCTGCGTTTCTGGAGGTTGTCGAGTGCAAACCCGGTCGACGTTCCGGTGCGATCGGAAATGACTGCACCACCCTGGCGGGTGGGCAGGTCGCCCGCCCACGGAATCCAACCGTCGTGGCGTTGGTTGAGCAACGCCGTTCCGCGGGTGGCGGTCATGAGGTGAGAGCGAAATCCGATCAGCGCCCTCGCAGGTAGATCGGAAGAGCACACGTCTGAACTCCAGTCACACTGATATATCTCGTATGCCGTCTTCTGCTTGAAAAAAAAAACAAAAACATAGCGAGCGCGCTGAAGCGTATGACTATG
>CALCCX010000080.1 GCA_937900165.1 uncultured Acidimicrobiia bacterium
AAGAGCTGATTTTTTTTTTTTAATGGTACGGGGACCACCGAGATCTACACTCTTTCCCTACCCGCCGCTCTTCCGATCTGAGTGGTCGGCCGAACCACACCACGGTTGAGTCCCCGATGGCGAGCGGCCACTGCTCCAGGATCAAACGGCTCGACTCCCACTTCCACCTGACCGCCAGCACTCTGCCCACCACCCAGAACAACAGCAGCCAGGTCACCCCCGATACGAGTGCCACGATGAGAAACGCTCCGGAACCCTCCGGCCTGACCACGATTAGGGCGAACACGGTTCCGACCACCCAGAAGGCACCGAACATGCCCAGAAACAAGGGTCCCTGCCATGCCTCTCCCACACCGCCGACCTCGAACCCGAGCGGATGGGCCACTGGCGTATAGCCGTCGTCGTGGCCAACTCGTCTTGACTTCCGCCCTCGAGTAATCCGCATCTCCATCGCCCGAAATGTAGTTGGTGGGCGCGCTGATCGCAGGAAGACATGGGAGCGCCGTTTGTGCGACATACCACTATTGTCCGACTGGGGTTGGCTTCAGGACCGGTTCAGGGGGCTCCAACCCGTGATTGCCCTGGCCTCTATGCCGGGGCACTGGCTCCAGGCTCGAAAGACGGACGAATGGCATTGAGGAAGCGACACAAGAACGTACTGGGGCTCAACATGGCGTACGTCGAAAAGGGCAAGGGCGACCCAATCGTTTTTCTTCATGGCAACCCGACCTCTTCGTACTTGTGGAGAAACGTGATGCCCCATCTGTACAAGCTCGGCCGGTGCATAGCTCCTGATCTGATGGGCATGGGTGACTCTGAAAAAGTTCCAAACAGCGACGCTGCTACGTATCGTTTTGTCCAGCATCGCCAGTACCTCGAAGGATTGTTGGAGATACTCCATGTGAAGGACAACGTCACACTGGTGCTCCACGACTGGGGTTCTGGGCTTGGATTCGACTGGGCCTTCCATCGGCCGGACGTCATAAAGGGAATTGTCTATATGGAGGCGATTGTCACCCCGGTTACTTGGGCCGATTGGCCGGAGCAAGCGCGCAAGGTGTTCAGGGGCATGCGTTCCGAGGCGGGCGAAGGCATGGTTCTCGAAAAAAACGTCTTTGTTGAGCGCATCCTCCCCGCTTCAATCCTTCGAGACCTGTCCGACAAAGAGATGGCTGAGTATCGGCGTCCATTCGCGCAGCCAGGAGAGGACCGGCGCCCAACGTTGACCTGGCCTCGGGAGATTCCCATCGATGGCGAGCCGGCCGACGTGCACGACGCGGTAGCCGCCTATGGGGAGTGGATGGCCAATTCTCAGATTCCGAAGCTCTTCATCAACGCCGAGCCTGGGTCCATTCTGACCGGCAGACCCAGAGACGTGTGCAGAACGTGGCCAAACCAAACCGAGGTCACAGTGCGCGGTTCACATTTCATTCAGGAGGATTCACCTGACGAGATCGGGACCGCCATCGCCTCCTGGTATGAAGGTTTAGGTTCCTGAACTCCGTTTGAGTCCGGCCGGGTAGCCTGGTGGGATGACCGAACGAGGACTGCACGAGGATCGTCGCGAGCGATTTGCAGCCATCGTTGGCGACTTGATCGTGGTGATCCCGGCTGGATTTGAGCAGACACGAAACGACGACGTTGATCATCCTTTCAGGCAACAGTCGGATTTCTACTACCTCACCGGTTTTGAAGAACCTGATGCAGTAGCCCTGATAGATCCCTCGGCCGTTGACGAACAGTACGTGCTGTTCGTCAGGCCTCGCGATCGAGAGATGGAGATTTGGAACGGCTACCGAGCCGGGGTTGAGGGCGCGATGGAGCGCTTTGGCGCCGACGCCGCCTATCCGATCGAGGATCTGGAGAGTCACCTGCGCAGGCGTCTGGTCGGTCGATCCAGGGTGATGGTCCCCTTCGGCGACCACCGATTCAGGGCGAAGATCGGTAGGATCGTGAGCGGCCTTGGCGGACTGGCCGACAGGTTTGGTCGGACCGTGCCTCGCGAGCTTGTCGATGTTTCTTCGGCACTGGCGGATTTGCGCCTGGTCAAGTCGCAAGAGGAGATAGACCGACTGCGGATCGCGTGTGATATGTCTTCAGACGGTCATGCCGAGGCAATGCGCTTCGCCTCTCCTGGCCGGCACGAGTATCAGGTGCAGGCTGCCATGGAATATGTTTGGCGCCAGCAGGGAGCGATGCGGGAGGGATACCCGTCGATCGTTGCCGCCGGCGCCCACGCTTGTGTGTTGCACTACAGGGAGAACGACGGTCCGCTGCTCGACGGTGACTTGCTTCTGATCGACGCGGCCGCCGAGTATCGGTACTTCTCAGCGGACATCACCCGAACCTTCCCGATCAACGGGACGTTCAGCGCCCCTCAACGGGCTTTGTATGAAGTGGTATTGGCAGCCCAGCGGGCCGCATTCGAGCGCTGCGCGGTAGGTGGATCGATCAAGGACATCCACATGGTGAGCGTCGAGACCATTTCGAGCGGCCTGGTCGATCTCGAGTTGCTTCCTGGTCCGGTAGAGGATGTGATCCGCATGCAGCACTACCGCGAGTATTTCATGCACGGCACCGGCCATTGGTTGGGCATGGACGTGCACGACGCGGGTGCCTATTCGGTGGACGGAAAACCGCGGGCTCTGGAGCCTGGAATGGCCTTCACGGTGGAACCGGGCATCTACGTGGATCCGGATCGTGGATCCGTCGAACTCGCATTGCTCGAATACGACGTCGACGAGTGGACCGAGCGGCGGATGATGCTCGGGACGAATGAGGCCAAGGAGTTGGAGCGGGAGGCCAAGGAATCGGCCGACAAGATCGAGCATACGATTCCGGCCGAGTTCAGAGGCATCGGAGTAAGAATCGAAGACAACCTCGTGATCACGGACGACGGGTACGACAACCTGACGTCGGCCGTTCCAACGGATCTGGACGCCGTTGAGGCATTGTGCGCCGAATCGCCGACGCTGCCTTGGCTGACCCCACGCTGAACGTGCAGTATGCGCTCACTCGTCCGACCGGCCCAGAGCTGGCCCAGTGTGAACTGACCCATCTCGAGCGCGAGCCGATCGACATCGATGCGGCCATGCAACAGCATGAGGTGTACCTCCAGATACTGCGCGACCTCAGCGTCAACGTGATCGAGCTTCCACGGTTGCCTGAGCATCCTGACGCAGTGTTCGTCGAGGACACGGTGTTGGCTCTCGACGAGGTGGCCGTTCTACTGCGGCCCGGTGCTGTCTCGCGATTGGGCGAAGTGGCTTCTGTCGCCGCTGCTCTCCGTCCCCATCGTGAGTTGGTTGAGATCGCCGCCCCGGCGACGATCGATGGGGGAGATCTGATCGTGCTCGACCGCACCATCCTGGTTGGCGCCACCTCGCGGACCGATCCACTCGGCGCTCAGGCACTCGATGCGGCGGTTGGTCCGTTCGGCTACCGGGTCCAAACCGTGCCGGTGACCGGATGTCTGCATCTCAAAACGGCTGCCACCGCCGTTGATTCCGAAACTCTGGTCGCCTTTTCTCCTTGGGTCGATTTATCAGCAGTCGACGCCAAGATCATCGAAGTCGATCCGTCTGAGCCAGAGGGAGCGAACGTTGTCGAGATCGACGGCACGCTGATCACCGACGTCCGCGCCACCGCCACCGCCGATCTACTCTCCGACCACGGCTATCCCATCATCGCCACTGAAGTCTCAGAGTTCGCCAAAGCCGAAGGCGCCCTCACCTGCAAAAGCGTGCTCTTCAACAGCTAGAAAGCCACAGCTACAGCTACAGCCTATTGGGCGGGGTCACGTTCTTGCGCGGGTCAGCAGCCGCTGGCTTCCCAGGCGTCCACTGTCCAGCCGTTGCCGACCGGAATCACGGTGATGAGGGTGACGAAGTTTCCGTCGTGGTTGATGCCGTAGACGATGGATCCATCCGGCATGCTCATCTCGGTGTATCCGGATGTCGCGATCGGTGGATCGCTGAATAGCTCGGCAACGAAAGCTTCCAGCGCTTCGGCTGGCGAGGCGTGGGTCCCGGCGTCGGTGACGGGCCCGCCCTTGTTGGGTGGGGTGGTGCCACCGTCCTCGGACCCATCGCAGGCGATCACCTCGGGCACGACCTCGATCACCACGGCTACCGCCTCCTCCCTGGAATCGGGTGTCATCAGCAGAAAGTCTGACTCGTCGATCACCCCGATGAACACCGCCCGGTCCACTTGAGGGCGATCGAAGATCCGCTCGATGGTCAGCGGATCGCCCGGCGACACGATGCCCGACATGAGCAACTCGACTTCGGTGGCGCCGGACGGGACGACTCCGAATACCGTGACTTTGGAATCGTCTTGGCTCGCAGCGAAGCCAACCAGGATTTCTGGAAGGTCGTATCCGCCGTTGTCGATAGCGAGCAGGAACATAACGTCGTAGGCGCCAGTTTCGGGGGCCAACGAGAACCCGCCTCGCCTCCCGGGCCGGACTCCACCAATGCTCTCAATCCGATCCCGTTTTCCATCAACAAGATCACGCCGCCGGCCTCCACCTCGGCAATCCATTCCTCGGACAGCCCGGCTGTCCCTGAGAGCCCGTTGTATTCGGGTCCGACAGCGAACCCAAGCGCCGGGCTGTCGTATCGACCGATCTCGTCCCAGCGGCGATCAGGCCGCCAGAAACGCCTCTTGCGCCAGGCCCTCAGAACCAAGCCGACTGCCAGACAGCGAATAGGCCAACCCGACCACGGCCTCGAACTCCGTCTCGTAAAAGCTCTCGAATCGCGGCAGCGCCCGCACGATCGGCACGCCGTTGTCCACGGGTTCTTTTCGGTTGGTCGCCGTCTTCGACATCTCTGACACACCGGTTACTCGCAGAGCCACCCCATCCAGGGTGACATCATCTGTCAAGGGGTTCCATTGGCTCTCTCAGTTGGGCATTGTTGGCGGATGGCTCGGCCTCGTACGAATGAAGTGGCTGGACAAATGGCCTGGGATCAAAGACGTAGCATGACTCCCGGCGAGGCTCGCCTATGGACCATCATCCGTCGCAGCCGTCTGGGTGCACGGTTTCGACGGCAGGTTCCTATTGGAGACTGGATCGCCGATTTTGCCTGCCTCGGCCCCAAGCTGGTAATCGAAGTCGATGACCAGGGCCATGATTTGAAGGACGAAGGTGTTCGCCAATGCTACTTCGCCGCCCAAGGATTCACGGTTCTCCGCTTCACGAATCGCGAGATAGCTCTCGAGATCGAATTCGCAGAAGCAGACATCCGCGCCGAGATCGCGCGCCTCCGCCGCACCCCTGAAGACGCCTGACAACCAAGAAGAGCCTGCCCCACATCGCTGCGGAAGGCGGAGAGGGTGGTTCCGACCATGAGTAGTTGCTGCGAGTCGAACCCACCGCCCGGATACTCATGGGAGTTCGCCGCCCCCCTCCGTCGCAACCTCGACGAAGTCGAGGCGCGCTCCTCGTCCCCCCAACCGAACAGCTCCTTCGTCGCCGTCCGGGGGGACATATAGTTGCTGCACCACTTTCCCCGAGCATCTCCTCCCCCGTATGCGAAGCTCGGGGCGGGGGGACAGATTGTCGGTGCTTCCTCAGGTGGCGGCTAAGGCTTCTAGGACGTCATCCGGAATATCGAAATTACTGAAGACTTCATGTACGTCATCGAGGTCGTCCAGGGCGTCGACCAAACGTAGAACCCTGGCCGCTACGGCTTGTTCGACGGCAACGGTTGTCGAAGCAAGTTGGGTCACCTGGGATGATTCGGGATTCAGCCCTGCCTCAGCCAGAGCACCGCGAACCCGAGCGAAATCGCCTGGCGCCGTGATCACCTCGAACTGATCTCCCGTAGCCCGAACGTCCTCGGCTCCTGCGTCCAGAGCCACCAACATGACCTCATCCTCGGATCCGGACACGAGGAGGTACCCCTTCTGGTCGAAGAGATAGCCGACCGAACCCGGTTCTCCCAGGCTGCCTCCATTCTTGGAAAACGTCGAGCGAACGTCTGCGGCAGCCCGGTTCCGGTTGTCTGTGAGCATCTGCACATAGAGGGCTATGCCCCCAGGTGCATAGCCCTCGTAGTAGAACTCCTCGAGGGACTCGCTCTCGATCTCACCTGTACCCCTCTTGATGGCTCGATCGATGTTGTCTTTCGGGACGGAGGCGGCCTTTGCCTTGTCGATTGCCGTTGCCAGCGTTGCGTTGGCCATCGGGTCACCGCCACCAGCGGCTGCGGCGGCCTCAACCGATTTGGTCAGCTTTGCGAAGAGCTTTCCCCTCGCCGCGTCCTGGCGACCTTTTCGGTGCTTGATATTCGCCCATTTGGAATGTCCGGACATCAGCCGGCCTCCAACGAATCGAGCAGCATCTGATGAATTCTTCGATCCTCGGTGAGTTCGGGGTGGAACGAGGTGGCCATGACATTTGCCTGACGGACAAACACGGGCCGACCTCGATGCCGGGCGAGCACTTCCACCCCGTCACCAACCTCTTCGATGAGTGGGGCTCTGATGAAAACGGCTCTCACGGGATCACCCAACCCTTTGACCGGTATGTCAACCTCGAAGGATTCGTTCTGGCGACCGAAGGCATTGCGTTCAACCGAGGCCTCGAGCGCTCCGATCAATGGCTGGTCGCCGTCGGTGACTCTGGACGCAAGAAAAATCATCCCGGCACATGTCCCAAGAGTCGGCATCCCATGCTTGATGTGTTTACGGAGAGGTTCAATCATCCCGTAGAGAGTGGCCAGGCGGCCAATTGTGGTCGATTCTCCACCTGGAACGATCAGCGCGTCCACAGATTCGAGATCATGAGGAACTCGGACCTCAACTGTGTGCGCACCCAGTTCGTTCAATACTGAAAGGTGCTCGCGAAAATCACCCTGTAGCGCCAGGACGCCTACTCGGCGAACAGACGAAGTCATCAGGTTACCAGCCCCGCTCCTGCATCCGCTGAGATTCCGGGATTTCATCGATGTCTATGCCAACCATGGGCTCACCGAGGTTGGAAGAAACCTTCGCAATGATCTGGGGATCCTGATGAAACGTCGTCGCTTCAACAATCGCCCTTGCCCGCACGGCTGGGTCCCCGCTCTTGAAAATCCCGGACCCGACGAACACGCCGTCGCAACCCAGCTGCATCATCAGCGCCGCATCAGCCGGCGTAGCGATGCCACCGGCCGCGAAGTTGACGACCGGCAATTTCCCGGTTTCCGCGATATCGCGCAAGAGGTCGATCGGCGCACCGAGGTCCCTGGCTGTTGCCATGAGGAGATCATCGGTCATCGTCGACACCCTGGCGATATCCGCCGTCATCTGACGCATGTGGGTCACCGCCTCCACAACATTGCCGGTGCCAGGTTCGCCCTTGGTTCGGATCATCGCGGCGCCTTCACCCACCCTGCGCAATGCTTCTCCCAGGTTCCTCGCGCCGCAGACAAAGGGTGTCGTGAAAGCCCACTTGTCGATGTGGTGCTGCATGTCCGCTGGACTGAGCACTTCGCTTTCATCGATGTAGTCCACGCCGAGTGACGCAAGCACCTGGGCCTCGACAAAGTGGCCGATGCGAGCTTTGGCCATCACAGGAATCGAGACGGCCTCCATGATCTCCTCGACCTTGTTGGGATCTGCCATCCTCGCCACGCCACCATGCTTGCGGATGTCCGCTGGAACCCTCTCCAGCGCCATCACCGCGACGGCGCCGGCCTGTTCGGCGATCTCTGCCTGCTCGGCGGTGACCACGTCCATGATGACGCCACCCTTCAGCATCTCGGCAAGACCGGTCTTGACCCGTTTCGTACCGTGCTCAACAGTTTTTGATGCTTCCAGAGCCGTATCCGGATTCGGCGTCTCGGTGTTGGTCGGTTCCATGGTTGGCCGCTCCCTTTGACTGGTTCGTCGCGCCACCAAGTCTACTGCCAGTCGACGGACCGCCCGACCGGGATGATCTCGAACCAGGTCTGGCCGGGGGCAAGCGCGATGATGTCGCCATTGGCATCGAAAAGCCGGAAGAAGTCACTTCCCTGCCCCCTCTCCCAAACCCCCTCGATGGCCACCCCGTCCCTGAATACGATGACATCGCCTGAGCCGATCACCTCGAAGTCTGGAACCGGGGCTCCTGCTCCATCAAAGCGTCCTGTCGAGATCTGTTCAGCGAATACTGCGACCACGCTCTGCGCGACCAACTGTTCACCTTCGATCGTCTCGTGAGGTGCCTCGCCGTTGAAACGCAGGTACCCGCCATCCTGGGAGGAGTAGCGGTAGTTGGTGGTCGCGAATCTCGAAATGTCGATTTCGACGGAAAGTGCTCTGACACCGTCAGGAACTTCGTAGTCAAATACCAAAGGCAGCTCGAGCTCGGTGGACAACTCGGCCAATCCGAAAGTCTCTTCCGTTTGCAGAAAGAGGTTGTATGGCGCCGAGCGTCCAGATTGCCGGAAAAATCCAGGTCCGCTCCCGTCACTGACCAAGGTCGCTACCTGCCTCAGCCTCGACAGGACCGTCGGCTGGCCCCCTGAACTCGCGAAGAACGCATCAAAGGGTTCGATCAACTTCGGATCTACTTCTCTGGCGCTTCGCAGGGGACCGATCGTTTCTGGAATCGAAGAGTGGAACACGGCGAGGATCCGCAACACCCCGCCCTCAACCGCCGCTTCCATGAGAATGTCTGCGGCTCCGAGGCCAAGCTGAGGCCTGGCATTGGGAGCGTTCGAGAACTTGGCAATCAGGACCTCTTGGCCGGCGGGCTCCTCGTCCGCCTGGACGTCGAGCCCGGTCAAGGGCCACAACCGGGCCGGGTCCTGTTGAGTTGTGGTCGGGGCGAGCGTCGTGGCAATGACCGTCGTTGCGGACTTCGGTCGAGTCGTGGTGCTCACCAGTGTGGTTTCGGCGGTTGCATTGTCTCCCCCGCCACAGGATGCAGCCACTAGGCAAAGGGTCAAAGAGAACAAGATCGAACGTTTCAAGGTCGGCTCCACGAGGTGGTTTGAGGGACCAGGTTTCAACGGTAGGCCGTCGACCATAGTTCCCTACTGACCGATCGCGCCATCTTCGCCTAGATCCACCGCACGGATCGGCTCCTCGCCCACCTCTCCAGTCATGGCAAGGGTTTCTCACGCCGAGCCGAAAAAACCCGAAGTGAAAGCCGAAACAAAGCTGAAACTCAAAGGCAGCATGGCCCACGGGCGACTCGCTTCCCTAAGTCGGTGGATCCAGGCTTAGGGTCTGGTTGCACCGCTCCAGCGGTCAGCCAGGCGCGGTTGGTGCGATGGCAGACTCGTACAACTCCAAGTAGCTGGGAACCACCGCATCCCAGGTGAACTTCTTTACTCTCTCAGATGAGCTCGCAGCCATGTTCGCAAGGCGATCCTCGTCCTCAAAAAGACCGGACAGCGTAGCCGCCAGCCCGACGGAATCACCCGGCACGACCAGCCGGCCCGTCCCACCCAAGAGATCGGCAAAGGCGGGAATATCGCTTGCCACCACGGCGCAGCCGGCCGCCATCGCCTCTGCAACCGTGATCCCGAAACTCTCACCCCCAAGGTTCGGTGCCACAAAAACAGCAGAGGAGGCCAACCGCTCGAGTTTGGTGGGGTCGTCGGCTCCGACCAAAACCTCCACCCCTTCCATCATTGGTTGGGTCCGCGAGGTCAACACCGTCAAGCGAGCATTCGGGAATTTGGCCCTGACCTGGGGCCACGCTCGCAGTAGGACTTTCAGCCCCTTGCGGTCCTCATCTCTGCCGACGAACACGGCCGACTGGCTTCGCCGGGCGCGCCCGGCCATCGGGTTGACTTCGACGCCATTGGGAATAATCACAGGGTGTGGGGCAAACGGAGCTATCGCCGATGCAGCGGTCCTGCTGACGACTGTCACGGCCTTGGACCTGTTCGCCAACCTCGCCAACAGCCAGGCAGAATGCCCATATGCGCGCCTGATCAGGTTCGCAGGATCTGCGTGAAAGGTGAGAATCGTAGGCTTGGCCGTGAGTTGAGCGGCCCAGCCGGCGATGGGAATCCAGGGCTCATGCACATGGACCACGTCCGCCTCCTCGGCCCTGGCCAGCAGCCGCCTGCCGACCAACGGACTGAGCGCAATCGGAACTCGCGAACCGTTCGCGCTGACCCGAAAGCCGCCACCCACCTGGAATTCAGTGGCCTTGGACGGTTCCCGGCCTGGCCCGACCAACCAAGCATCGACTCCCCTTGCCAGTAACTCAGCGGTCAGTTGACGGGCGTGGGACTGCACTCCTCCCATGTGATCAAGGGCATATGGGCACACAATCGCGACTTTCATGCCTTCGCCCGAAACGTCATGTGACCGAGGCGAGGGGATCGTCAGTCGATGGATCCTCCTCGGGTTCTCGATCAGACGGCCAATTGGGTTGCAGGATATGCCATTGGGCCGGATCACGTCTGATGAGCTCCTCGAGAGCCTTGGCAAGCAACCGGGTCTGGAGGGCCACCCGTTCCTCCTTGGAGCCCTCACGAGGTGCTTCGATCGCTGCTCCGACGATGATCGTGTGGCCTCTTCCCTTTTTGAAATACGAGGCCACGGGGAGAATCGGTGCCCCAGTCCGGTTGGACAGCGAAGCCGGCCCGGCCGGCAGAGCTGTGATCTCGCCGAAGAACTCGGTCTGGATACCTGACCCGGTCACGTCCCTATCGGAGAGCAGCGCGACCACCCGCTTGTCTTTCAACGCCCGAAGGAGCGAACGCATGGTTCCAGACCCCTGCCCGGTCAAGACGATGTCGATGCCAACGGATTCACGCATGGCCAGGAACCAGTCGACAACCCTTCGGTTCGCCAACGTCTCAGCGACTGCTGTGACCCGGACGCCCACGGTTTCACCTGCGGTTGCGGCCATCTCCCAGTTGCCCATGTGGGGTAGGGCCACGATCATCGCGTCTCCCCTGTCCCTGACCTCAATCAGGTTCTCAACACCTACCAATGTCGTGTGTTCTCGAATACCGGCCGCCCTCCGGGGGCGAAACCAGAACGTCTCTGCCCAATAGCGTCCATATGCACGGAACATCGAGCGAGCCGCCAGCCGAGTATCTCCGTGGCCGGCCGAGTCGCCGAGCACTCTGGTCATGTGTCGGATCGCCATCGCCTTGCGAGGCCCTGCCACACTCCATGCAAGTAGGCCTGCCCATTCCCCCGCTTTACGCATCACTACTTCGGGCAGAGCACCGAATAGGCCACCAGCAGCGCGAAACGCCAGGTAGACGACGTAGCTACTCACTGCCGAGTAGCTGCCAGGTCTTCCAGAAACGCTGGAAGACGGTAACCCAGGTCAGTGTCGCCATGATCACGAGCATTTGAGGTACGAAACCAAAGAGGAATCCGGACGTGAACAAAATGATCCGCTCTGCGCGACCTAGTATGCCGCCTCTACCGTCCACGCCCTCGACCTCCGCCTTGGCTCGCAGGTAAGAGGTCAATATCGCGGCGCCAAGGCTCAACAGTGTGAGCACGACCAGAGCCGGATCTCCTTCGGCGGGCGAAACCCTCGACGTGAGCCAGAATGCGCAAGCCGCGAACATTGAAGTCTCGCCGATGCGATCGGACACCGAATCGATCAGCGCACCGCGTTTGGATGCCGTTCCTGACGCCCTGGCGACCGCGCCATCGAGTCCGTCGAGAGCGGAACCGACCAAGATCAATATTGCTCCGAGGACCAGTGAACCCAGTGCCAATACCGTTGACCCGGTCAGGGTGATTGCCAAACCGGCCAGAGTGACTGGGACGGGGCGAACACCAATCTTGGCAAGGAAACGCCCGATCGGACTAATGATGGTGTCAATCCGGGAGCGAACCCGCGTTTCGATCAATAGGCCTCCTCAGCGACACAAAATACCACAACCGGCGCAAGGGTCCTGTGGCCGATCGGGCTGGCGCTGGACAGGATGGCCCCAGCCCTCCTCGGGTGGTCGACGTTCTGTAGGGTTGTGACTCCTGGTCGAGGAGGAATACGAGTGGACCCCAAGGCAATCCGCAACGTTGCCCTGGTCGGGCACGGTGGCGCCGGGAAAACTGCTCTCGCAGAATCCATGCTCTTCACGGCCGGCAGGATCAACCGGGTTGGATCCGTCACAGACGGAAATACCGTCATGGACTTCGAACCAGAAGAAATCGACCGCCAGATCTCCCTGGGCCTCTCGGTGGCTTCGATCGAGGCATCCGGCCACAAGATCAATCTGATCGACACGCCGGGATACGCCGACTTCGTTGGAGACGCCAGGGCCGCGCTACGTGCAGCCGACCTCGCGGTGTTCGTCGTCTCGGCAGTTGACGGGGTAGAAGTTCAGACCGAATTGTTATGGGAGATCGCCGGCCGCGAGGGAATCGCCAGGGCGGTGTTCATCAACAAGCTTGATCGTGAACACTCATCGTTCAACAGAACACTCGGACAACTCAAGGCCGCATTCGGTAAACGAGTAGCCCCGATTCAGGTGCCCATCGGGCCGGAGCAAGAGCCCGAGGGCATCGTCAGGGTCGTGTCGGAGCGGGCCTACATCTACAAAGCCGGCGACCCGCGCGGTGTATTGGTCGACCTCCCAGATTCGGTAGCCGACACGGTCCACGAGGCCCACCAAGCTTTGGTAGAGGCCGTCGTGGAAACCGATGACGCGCTGATCGAGGCCTACTTCGACGGCGTGGAACCAACCAGGGATAGAATGGTGGAAGCGATCCATGCCAGCGTCGCCACCGGCGAGATCTACCCGGTGATGGTTGGTTCGGCGACGAAGTTGATCGGGATCGACACACTCGCAGAGTTCATCGTCGATTTCGCGCCGAATCCGTTGGAGCGGCCGATTCCTCCAACGGACGAAGGAGATATCGAGATGGCAGCGGACGGTGACACGGTCGCATACGTCTTCAAGGCGACCGGTGACCAATACGTCGGCAGGATCAACGTTTTCCGAGTCTTCTCCGGCACAGTCAGGAGCGACCATCAACTTGAATCATCTGACGGCTCCGCGGCCAAAATGGCCAACCTGTTCGCGATGCAAGGCAAAGACCACAGCGATGTGACAGAAGTAGGCGTCGGGGACATCGCCGCGGTCGCCAAACTCGACCAGGTCCGGTCCGGCCATACGCTGAGGAGCCCTGGTTCCTCGGTCGTGCTTGCACCTGTGGAAATGCCCAAACCGGTTCACGAAGTCTCCATCACCCCCCGATCCAATCAAGACGAGAACAAACTATCCAGTGCCTTGGCCCAAGCGCAGGAAGAGGACCAGACGATCAGGGTCGAGCGGCGCGCAGAAACTCAAGAAACCGTCCTGTCGGGCCTCGGAGAAACCCATGTCGACGTAACCTTGTCTCGCATCGCCCGCAAGAACGGGGTTGAGATCGACACTGAGATTCCTCGGGTCCCCTATCGCGAGACCATCGAAGGCACAGCAGACGTAGAGGGCAAGCACAAGAAGCAGTCAGGCGGACGGGGCCAATTCGCCGTCGCTTTTGTCAAGTTCGAACCGAATCAGCGAGGCGCCGGGTATGAATTCGTGAACGCCACCAAGGGGGGCTCCATCCCCCGCAATCTGATTCCGGCGGTCGACAAAGGGATCAGGGAGGCCCTCGAACGGGGCATCCTTGCCGGATACCCGGTGATAGACGTACGCGCCACCGTCTACGACGGCAAGTACCATTCGGTCGATTCAGACGAGATGAGCTTTCGAATGGCAGGAATAATGGCAGTCAGACAGGCCTCTTCCCTGCTCCGCCCGACCATCCTGGAGCCGATCGCCGAACTGGCAGTCCGCGTTCCCGAGGAGTACATGGGTGATGTGATCGGCGACGTCAATGCCAAGCGGGGGCGGGTGCTTGGAATGGACACGGATGCCGGTTCACAACTCGTCATGGCCGAGGTTCCAATGGCGGAGCTGCAGAGGTACTCTGTCGATCTCCGCTCGATGACCGGAGGCCGTGGTTGGTTCACCGTCGAGTTCTCCCACTACGACCCTGCCCCGCCCCAAGAAATCCGCAAGATCGTCTCGGCGGCCTCGGAGGTCGTCTGATCGTCCATAATCAGCATCAAGACAAGACCCACGGAGGCCAGCGCATGGACGACGCAACACTCACGATCGGCGAAGAAACCATTAAACTACCGGTTGTCAAAGACACGGAGGGTGGCGCCGCGGTCGATATCAGTACCTTGCGATCAACCACCGGCCTGATCACATACGACAAGGGCTACGGCAACACTGCCGAGACCGAAAGCACCGTCACCTACCTCAACGGCGAGGAGGGGATCCTTCGCTACCGCGGCTACCCAATCGATGAGCTGGCCGAACAGTCAACCTTTCTGGAGGTCTCCTACCTCCTCTACTACGGCGAGCTTCCCGACCCATCCCAGCTCGAAGATTACGTCGAAACCATCCGACGCCACACGCTGGTGAGAGAAGACATGCGGCATCTGTTCGACGTCTTCCCCGCAGACGCTCATCCTATGCAGATGTTGGCCAGCGCCACTTCGGCGATGGCCACCTACTACCCAGACGCCCTCGACCCGCTCGATCCGATCTCGGCCGACATCAGCGCGAGACGCTTGATCGCCAAGCTCCCGACTATCGCAGCGTGGACCTTCAAGCATTCGGTGAGCCAGCCGTTCATCTACCCGCGCAACGATCTCGACTACACGGCCAACTTCTTGAACATGATGTTCGCTCTTCCAGTGGAACAAACGTCCCCGAGCCCGGCCGTTACCAAAGCGCTGGACGTCCTCTTCATCCTTCATGCCGATCACAGCCAGAACCTTTCCGCATCCGCCGTGCGTTTGGTGGGATCCGGCCAGGCGAATGTATTTTCTTCAGTTTCCGCTGGAATCCACGCACTGTCCGGACCGTTGCATGGCGGCGCCAACCAGCAGGTAGTGGAGATGCTCGACGCAATGCTTGCCAACGGTGGTGACAGCGATTCCTGGATTGCGAGGGCGAAGGACAAGGATGACCCTTTCCGTCTAATGGGCTTCGGTCATCGGGTGTACAAGAACTTCGATCCGCGGGCCCGGCTCATCAAGAAATATGCCAAGGAGGTGTTGGAGGAAATCGGGACAGACGATCCAGTATTGGAATTGGCCATGGAACTCGAAACACATGCGCTGGCAGATGAATACTTCATCGAGCGCAAGTTGTACCCGAACGTCGATTTTTACTCCGGCATCATCTATAGGGCGATGGGGTTCCCCGCCGAGATGTTCACTGTCTTGTTCGCCATCGGGCGTTTGCCTGGATGGTTGGCGCAGTGGCGCGAAATGATCACCGATCCGAACAGTCGGATCCAACGGCCACGGCAGGTCTACGTCGGGGCAACAGAGCGACCATACGTGCAGATGGATCAGCGCTGACATGGATGGTATCGAGATTCCCCAAGACGTGGCGGATGCCCAAGGGGTCCCAGACGATCTCGATTCGGCAGCCCTCGGCCCTTATGTGTTTCCGAGCCCCACCAGGCGGACCAACGCCGCCATTGTCTACCTGTTGGCCGCGGCAATACCAGCTTTTGCCGCTCTGGCCGGTATGTCCGAGGGTTTCTGGATCATCACGATCGCGTTCGTCGCTCTGGCAGCAATCCACCGGTTGGCCGCTCACAAACTATTGGTAGACCAGGCAGATCGGAAGAGCGTCGGGTAGGGAAAGAGGGTAGATCTCGGTGGTCGCCGTATCATT
>CALCCX010000081.1 GCA_937900165.1 uncultured Acidimicrobiia bacterium
CTACACTCTTTCCCTACACGACGCTCTTCCGATCTCACACCGCTGCCGAATTCAGCGCCCGTCACATGATGGTGAGCGACGTCAGGGGGCATTTCAAGAACGTCACCGGAAAGATCGAAATCGATCCGGACAATCCGAACGACGTACTCGTCGAAGTGACGATCCCGGCTGCAGAGCTTTGGTCAGGCGATTCGTACAGAGACGAACACCTGCGTAGCGCAGATTTTTTCGATGTCGAAAACCACCCCGAGATCACTTTCAAGGGCAGCCAGGCAACCTACACCGGACAAAACGACTTCTCGCTGATCGGTGATCTGACAATCCGAGGCGTGACCCGAGAAGTCACCCTCGACGTGCGGGATCTAGGCAGGTGGGATACACCATTCTGGGAAGATGGTGAGGACAAGGGCCCGAAAGCTCGAGCAGGTTTCAGCGCTACAGCGCGCATCAATCGGCACGACTTTGGCGTCAGTTGGAACGACACGTTGGACAAAGGCGGAGTCGTCGTCAGCGACATCGCCGTCGTCACGATCGATGTCGAGGCGCTGCTGGCCGATTAACGCACGGCCCGGGAAACGAGGCAAGGGGTGGGCGCGCCGAATCGGCGAGCCCACCTCGCTGCTCTGGCTCACCCTAACGGGAACCGAATTACTCTCGCCCTCGTCTGACGGTCAACGACAGAGAGTGAACCCAATGAAGACACGAGTAGTCCTGCTGATCGGCTCGGCTCTGATAACCGCGGCCTGCACCGCAACTTCAACGGACCCTGCCACGACCACAACGGGCGCTGGTGCGGTCACGACCTCCACCGTCCCCGATTCCACCACGACCACGGCTCCCTCACCCACGACCACCGCCAGTTCATCCACTGCCACGACGACCGCTCCGCCCTCGACAACGACAACCACACTGGCCGGCGAAGTTCTCGATTTTGGCCCCCAGCAGGGAGCGATCCTCGCGGTGGTCGGCGTTCGCCACGACGACGTCCTGAACCTGAGGGCGGGTCCAGGAACTGATCAGGCTGTTGTCGCAGAGTTGTCCCCCGTCGAACATGGTGTCGTTGCGCTCGGCAACGCCCGCTCCCTGCCCAACTCCATCTGGTACGAGGTCGAGGTGGACGGGGTGAGTGGCTGGGCGAGTTCATCGTTCCTTGGAGCTCTCGGCGTAGTGGGCGACATAACGTCACAGATCGTCGCCGACCTCGGGGGTATTCCAGGTGCGGAAACAATGGTGGATCTCGGGCTGATAGTCGCCGAATCGCAGGCCTCCACCGAGCCGGCGTCGCGGATCCAAATGTCCGTGGCTCCGACGGTCGGTGACCTGGGCGAGATCACTTTCGATGTCATTGGTCTAGGAGACGACGCGGTAGCGGGCATCAGGCTTCACCTGTTCGCCAGCCCAGACGACAGTGGCGAAAGCTTCTCGCTCAAAAGCGTCGAAGCGACAACCATTTGCCAACCCCATCGAGGTACGACAGCAGAAGGTCTGTGCAACTGAGGCCGGGCGAAATTCCACAAATGAAGAGGGTCTGACCGAGTGGAATCGACGACCTCCAGTCGTCTGTTTCATCTGCCGATGAAACAGCCATGATTTCTCTTCCCGGACACCTGAGGTCTGTTGCGCTTGTCGGTGCGGTCGTCGCACTTTTGGCGCTGCCCAGCGTTGCAAGCGGTCAGGAACCTATCGCGGATTCTATCTTGTCCGACCCACAGACAAATTCAATGGAACTCGTCTCCGACAGCGTTGCCGAACCCTTACGCGCCATCGACGACGAATTCCAAGCAGCGATCGACCGGTCCTCCGGATGGACCAGAATTTGGGTTTCGGGGCGAGACATTTTGTTAATCGACGCCTACCGCATGGCCTCCGTTGAAGACTTGGAAGGATTGATCGCTGGATCCTTGAGTTCACTTCCGGGACAGACCCAATGGATGCTCCCCGACCGAGACGGTGTTGTCGCATGGACTGAGGTCGGCGACGGGACCAGGGCCGAAGTGCGACTCTTCGCCGAGGGCACCACGGCATACTATTTGAGTTCCGCGGGCCCGAATTCCGAGCAGGTCTTGCAACGAGCGCTCAACGCACAACTTGGCCTGGCCACCGGCGACCGATACCCAATCACAATCGACCTGGCCACAACTCTGGCAAGGTCGGCGGGTGCAGAAGGATTTGCATTCAACCTCGGAGCGCTCGCGTCCAGGGGATTGATACTGATTGGCTTGATCACCGGAGTTCTACGCTTGATCCGCGGCAAATCCAAACAGAAGGAGCGAGGTCGTCCGCTCTCCGGTACACCCGAATCTTCTTCTGTTCGACGAAACCGAGTCGCGGTTGACTGGGACAACCGCGAATACACGGGAAAAGCCAAACCGCCTAACGTGTCCGCCTCCCCTCCTGTCTCGCAGCCGAGTCCGACCACAAAATCGGACCTGACCGCCGACCCGTTCGGCTCCTGACCTGTCGGTTCAGGGCCGATACTGGCCTTGCGGACCCAGGTGTTGGGGCAGGCGCCGGTAGGCCAACTCGATCGACTCGGCCAGGATTGGGCGCGTGTCGCGCGGATCGATGATCTCCTCAACTCCAAATGCTTCGGCAGTGCGTAGCGGTGATAGATCGGAAGAGCACCCGTCTGAACTCCAGTCACACTTATATATCTCGTTTGCCGTCTTCTGCTTGTAAAAAAAACTATTTT